>JBBQPW010000021.1:0-15434 GCA_038216845.1 Gaiellales bacterium
GTCACGCTGTTCACCGGCCAGTGGGCCGACCTGCCGCTCTCGGAGCTTGCCGCCAAGGTGGCGGACTGGGGCTTCGACGGCGTCGAGCTTGCCTGCTGGGGAGACCATTTCGAGGTCGATCGAGCAATAGCCGAGCCGGACTACGCGAGGATGCATCGCGCGCTTCTCGCCGACCTCGGTCTCGGCTGCTGGGCGATCGGCGCGCATCTCGTCGGGCAGGCCGTCGCCGACCCGATCGACATCCGCCACAAAGCGATCCTCCCGCCGGAGGTGTGGGGCGACGGCAACCCCGAGGGCGTCCGCCAGCGCGCCGCTGAGCGGATGAAGGACACGGCGCGCGCGGCCGCCGCATTCGGCGTCGCGACGGTGAACGGGTTCACCGGCTCGCCGGTGTGGCACATGCTCTACTCGTTCCCGCCGAACGACTTCGAGGCGATCGCCCGCGGGTACGACGAGTTCGCCGAGCGCTGGGGGCCGATCATCGACGTCTTCGACCAGGAGGGGGTGCGCTTCGCGCTCGAGGTGCATCCCACCGAGATCGCCTACGACTTCGTCACCACGAAGAAGACGCTCGATGCGATCGGCCGGCGTGCCGGTTTCGGGATCAACCTCGACCCGAGCCACTTCGCGCACCAGTTTCTCGACACGGCCGCGTTTGCGATCGAGTTCGCCGACCGGATCTACCACGTCCACGTGAAGGACTCGAGGCGCCATCTGGACGGGCGTAGCTCAATACTCGGAGGCCATCTGAACTTCGGCGAGCCGCAACGCGGTTGGGACTTCGTCTCGCCCGGGCACGGCGATGTCGACTTCGAGGCGTTCTTCAGGGCGCTGAACCGGATCGGCTACGACGGCCCGCTGTCGATCGAGTGGGAAGACTCCGGCATGGATCGTGAGTGGGGCGCGCAGGACGCGCTCGCCTTCGTGCGCCGCACCGACTTCGCCCCGTCCGCGGTCGCGTTCGACGCCGCGATGCAGCGCGATACATAGGTACTAGAGAACGAGTCCCGCTTGCGAAAGGCGCTCGATTCGGGCTAGGGTTGCATTCGCATAGGGCTTTCCTGTGCAGAGGTAACCAGAGGAGTGGGGTTGGATCGATCCGGATTTCTCTCGTCGAGCGCACGTGGTGGCGCGAGTGTCGCGCTGGGCGCCATAACCGCGGGCTGGTTGGTCGACAACGCCGTTGGCGCTCCGGCGAAGACGGCTGCGTCGGGTCCGCTGGCGGATCTCGATCTCGCGATTGCCCGTCTCGCGGTCGGCGCGGAGATCCTGGCTGCAGAGTTCTACAGCGAGGCGATCGCCGCGAAGACGTTCTCCGCTGACGTCACCAGATACCTCAAGCGTGCGCTGTTCAACGAGCAGGAGCACCTCACGGCGATGTCCCAGGTTCTCTCCGGCGCGGGGCAGGCGCCCTCGACGGCCGACGATTTCACGATCACTTTCCCGAAAGGCACATTCGACTCGCGCGGCTCCATTGCAAAGTTCGGGACTGCACTGGAGACAGCGTTGCTCGGCGCCTACCTCGGTGCCGTCGACGCGCTTGGTTCGAGCGATCTGAAGACGACCGCCGCTCGGATCGCGGCAAGCGAGGCTCAGCACCTGAGCGTTTTCTCCGAGCTCACCGCCAATCGGCCGGTCGGGGTCTCGTTCCCCGCGCCGATCGACTACGCCACCGCCTCCGACCTGCTCGACGCCTACCTTAGTTGACGATGAGCAAGGACGTCTATACGGCAGCGGAGGCGGCCCGCGAGCTCGGGATCAGTCTCGACACACTACGCCGGTGGGACCGGGACGGGCGGATCGCAACGAGCCGCGACGCTGGCAACCGCCGCGAGGTCTCCGCGAAGGAGATCGAGCGGTTACGTGGATCAAGCGGACACGAGGGCTTGAGCGCACGCAACCGGTTTCGTGGTGTCGTCAGCGACGTGAAGATCGAAGGGCTGCTCGCGCAGGTCGAGATCCAGGTTACGGAGCCTGTGCGCGTGGTGGCTGTGGTCACGCGCGATTCGATCGAGGAGCTTGGCTTGAAACCCGGAATGGCCGCGACCGCGGTCGTTAAGGCGACGTCCGTGATGGTCGAGCGATGAAACGAGCACGTGTTGTGAAGCCGTTCTCCGTCGCAGTTACAGCCGCTCTCGTTCTCGGTCTTGCCCTGGTCGCGACCGCGCTCGCCGCACCGCACCGCACCGCGGCACAGATTCGCGTCCTCGCGGCGGCGTCGTTGACGAACGTGTTTCCACAGATCGACTCGACGCCGAAGTTCTCGTTCGCCGGCTCCGACGCGCTCTCCGGCCAGATCAAACTGGGTGCGCCAGCCGACGTCTTCGCATCGGCGAACATGTCCTTGCCGAACGCGCTTTACGCGCAGGGGTTGGTGGAGAAGCCGGTCGCGTTCACGACGAACAAGCTCGTGCTCGTCGTCCCGAAATCGAACCCCGCCGGGATCAAGACCGTCTTCGACCTGCGCCGCAAGGGGATCAAGCTGTTGATCGGGGCACCGACCGTCCCGGTGGGTGCGTACACGCGGACGATCCTGCGCAATCTCGCGTTGACGAGCGTGCTCTCGAACGTCGTCAGCCAGGAGACCGACGTGCGCTCCATCCTGAGCAAGATCGCGCTCAACGAGGCGGACGCCGGCTTCGTCTACATCACGGACGCCAAGACGGCCGCCGACAAGGTCAACGTGATCACCTTGCCGGCGTGGGCCCAACCGCCCATTCGCTACGGGATCGCGGTGATCAAGTCCACGCAGTCGCGTGCGGATGCGGTCGCGTTCATCAACAAGGTGCTCGCCAAGGCGGGACAGGCCAAGCTCCGCACGGCCGGGTTCGGCGCCGTCAAGAACGGCGCCTCGAAGTACGTCGGCGGCTAGTGCTCCGTTCCGAAAGTACGTTGCCCCTCTCGAGAGTGGCCAGGTGTGGCCTGGCGGTGCACGGTGCCCGCGCGTGTGCTGGTAGCCCGTGTGCGGGTGCTGGGTGCCGCCAGGCGCGGCTGGACGCCGCGAGAGTCCAAGGTAGTTTCGGAGCGGAGCACTAAACGCGTGCCGAGAAGGGCTCTCTTCCCGTTCGGCCTGCTGATGGCCACGGCGATCACGGGCGCCTTCCTCGTCCTGCCACTGGTTGCGATCTTCACGCGGATTCCGCTCTCGACGCTCGTCGACCAGCTCGGTAACCGCGTCGTTCGGGACGCGCTCGTCGTCAGCCTGAAGACGACCCTGATTGCACAGGCGATCATCCTGCTCTTCGGGACGCCGACCGCCTACCTCGTCGCGACGCGGCAGTTCCGCGGGCGCTCGCTGGCGCTCACCCTGATCGAGCTGCCGCTCGTACTGCCACCGGCGGTCGCCGGCATCGGGTTGTTCGCAGCCTTCGGCCGCTCGGGGCTGTTCGGCTCGACGCTCCAGGTTTTCGGTCTGGAGCTGCCGTTCACGCAGACTGCGGTGGTCCTTGCCGTTGCGTTCGTGGCGAGCCCGTTGTACGTGCGCCAGGCGATCGCGTCGTTCGAGTCGGTCGACCAGTCGCTCGTCGATGCGTCGAGGACGCTCGGCGCGAGCCCTGCGCGAACGTTCCGGCGCATTGCGCTACCGCTCGCTCTGGGGGGTCTGGGAGCCGGCGCGGCGCTCGCGTTCGCCCGCGGCCTCGGCGAGTTCGGCGCGACGATCATGTTCGCCGGCAGCTTCCAGGGCGTCACCCAGACGCTGCCGCTCGCGATCTACGCGGAGTTCGAGAACAAGTTCGAAGTCGCCCTCGCGATCGGCGGCTTACTCGTTGTGATCAGCGCGCTCCTGCTCGTGGCGTTGAAGATACGGCTCGGGTGGACATCCTCACGGTCGACATCACTGTTCCTCTTCGCTCCTTCACGCTCGAGCTAGCCCTCCCGCTGGAGGCGGAGACGGTCGCGCTGGTCGGTCCCTCGGGAGCCGGCAAGTCGACCGTGCTCCGCGCGATCGCCGGCCTCACTCGGCCGTCGCAGGGAACGATTGCCCTCGGCGACGAGGCGTGGTTCTCGAGCGAGAAGCGGATCAACCTTGCGCCCGAGGACCGATCGGTCGGGCTCGTGTTCCAGGAGTACGCGCTGTTCCCGCACATGAGCGTCCGACGGAATGTGGCGTACGGCGGCCCCCATCGCGTCGACGAGCTGCTCGCGCGTCTCCACATCGAGGCTCTCGCGGATGCGCGACCGGGTCAGCTCTCGGGCGGAGAGCGCCAGCGCGTCGCCCTCGCCCGGGCTCTCGCCCGCGACCCGCGCGTGCTACTCCTCGACGAGCCGCTGTCCGCGCTCGACGCGCATACGAAGGCAACCGTGCGGTCGGAGCTGCGTGAGCTCCTCCGCGAGCTCGGGTTGCCGACGCTACTCGTCACTCACGACTTCGAGGACGCGGCCGTGCTCGCCGAGCGCGTCGGCGTCATTGTCGACGGCAAGCTCGCCCAGATCGACACCCCGCAGGCGTTGGTCGCGGCGCCCGCAGACCCGTTCGTCGCGAGCCTCACCGGCGCCAACCTGGTCGAGGGCAACGCTCGAGCGCACGGCGGTCTCACCGAGGTCATCCTCGACGAAGGCAGCACGGTGTATTCGACCGATCGAGAGGCGGGTCGCGTCGGGGTCGTCATCTACCCGTGGGAGATCACGGTCTCCAACGAGCAGCCAGTCGACTCGAGCCTCAACCATGTGAGCGGGCCGATCACGTCGCTGGCCACGATCGACAACCGCGTCCGCGTGCAGATCGGGCGGCTCACCGCGGAGACGTCACTCGACTCGGCGCAGCGTCTCGGCCTCGCAGAGGGCGTGCGGGTCGTCGCCTCGTTCAAAGCGACGGCAACGCGCCTCCTTCCCTTGCCCTAACCCGCGAGTTACGCGCTGCGGTGGCACGTCTCTTGCTCCGAGTTCTCGCCTGCTCTCCGCGGCTGCTGGAGGTCTACTGCATCGCCGTCGTCGAGGCGTTCTCGAGGGTACGACTGGTGAGGGCGACAGCCCGTGGGATCGCTGAGTGAGAACAACCAAAGTGTCAGGTACGAACCAACCTCTGTTGGCGGATTGTGCTCGTGTCCGGCTCAAAGAGTGCGACGAGTGCGCCCATCGTCGGCGGGCTCATGTCGGGCCGAGGAGATCGAGGATGCCCTCGCCGTATCTAGATGCTTGTGCCCTCGTAAGATGCCCAGGTGGCAGTTCGACTACGAAGGATGTCGTCGCGTAGAGATTGTTTTGCCAGCTTGTGACGCTGCCGTGGTAGCGAGGTAGGCGCACGAGCGGCCGGCCAACGATCCGGGCGTATCGGAGGGCGATCGTACGGCTTCCGCCTGAGTTGTCAACGACGCCGAGAGGCTGGTGGAACCAGATCGTGAGCTGCGGTCTGAGCCGTTCGATCAGATGAGCGACGTAGCGGCTCTCGGGCTCAGAGAGCGGATGAGCCCCGGGGTACTGAAGATCGCCGGGTTGCCCTCGAGCTTGCCAGTGCCACGGAAAGTTGCGGTTCAGGTCAACGCCACGGCCATTCTGGCGCGTGTGGGCTGCCAAGCCGTCCGGGTTCAGGTTCTCGAGTATCCAGAGCCGTGTGTCTCGCTCCGGCTTCGCGTGCTCGAGCCATTTGGCGATCGCGATCCCCGCGCACTCGTCGCCGTGGATGCAGCCGACTACGAGAATGCTGTGCCGGCTGCCGGGGTTTCCTCGGGCGACGATCCGGATCGGTCGCCCGAGCGCTGACCGCCCGACTTGGAACACCGGCCGGCTCAGCCACCCGCTGCTCGAGCCGATCGTTCCCCCGAGAACGGCTACGGCTGCGACGCAGCCGACTATGTGGCTCCGAGCGATTCGCGGAGAGCTCGGCAGGTTACTCGCCGGCGACGTCGCGTCTCAGGAAGACGAGGTACGCGCCGAGGAGCGGCGCCGCAATGTAGAGGAAGGAGAGCCAGATTGCGCGGATCACTGGTGTCCAGTCGGCTGGTGTCCGTAGGAAGCCGTGCCACGCGGAGAACTGGGTGCTGAGGAGGTACGGGCGGATGGGTTCCGTTCCGGGTAGAGCGCCGAGCAACTGCATGAGCAGCGCGAACATGAGCGTTCCGACGACGGACGCCGCGCTGTTTCGGGTCACGGTGGAGAGGAGCAGGCCGACGGATGCGATGCCGACGAGTGGCAGCACGTAGACGGCGAGGCTGGCGACGAGCAGGCCGACCCCGTGGCCTGGCGCGATCTTCGTGCCGGAGAGTGATGTCAGCGGTTTGATGCCCCACTTGATGCTTGCTGCGACCAGCCCGACGGTGCCCATCGCGAACACCACGACCGCGGTGTAGGTGACGACGGCGAGCGCCTTGCCGGCGAACACTTGGCCGCGCTCGCGGGAGCGGGTGAGAATCGTCTTCAGCGTGCCGTTGTGGCTCTCGGAGGCGACAATGTCACCTGCCACCAGGGCCGTGATGAGCGGGAATGCCCAGAACGACATGAAGAAAAGGACGACGAACGGGGTCGCCAGTCCGGTGTCTCGGATGTTCCGTCCGAGTGGGATGTCGTTCGGGCCGCCCTTTTGCAGGCTCAGCGCGACGACGAACGCGATCGGTACGAGGATCGCGGCGCCGACACCGAGGTACGTCCGCTTCTGCGCGGTCAGCTTCAGAAGTTCCCACTTGTAGACCTTCGCGATCGCGCTCACGCTGCCGCCTCGGCGAGGGCGGATTCTGTGGCCGGTGGCGTGTCTCCCTCGGTGAGTCCGAGGAACAGCTCCTCGAGGGTCGCCTTCTCGGGGACGAGCGCGGTGATGCCGACCTGTGCCTCGCCGAGCGCGATCGTCAGTTCTGCGACATCGCTAGCGTCGGCCGAGAAGCACAGCGCTCCGTTCTCTACGCGGAGGTCGCGGATTCCTGACTGGGCAAGGGAGACGGCGCGCCCTCGCTCGAGATCGGTACAGCTGAGGCGGAAGCCGTCCGAGGCCGTCGCCATCAGCTCCGACAGCTCGCCGGCGTAGACGATGCGACCGGAGCGGATGATCGCGACACGGTTGCAGAGTTCCTCTACTTCGCTGAGGAGGTGGCTGGAGAGCAGCACCGTGATGCCCTCCTCGGCGAGCCGCTTGACCAGCGCGCGCATGTCTCGCATCCCGGCCGGGTCGAGGCCGGTGGTTGGCTCGTCGAGGAGCAGCAGCCGAGGGGCGCGCAGCAGCGACGCTGCGATGCCCAGCCGCTGCCGCATCCCGTGCGAGTAGCCGCCGACCCGGTCGTTGGCACGGGTGTGGAGATCGACCAGCTCGAGCTGTTGGTCGATTCGGCTGCGCGCGTCCCGGTCGTCGTAGTCGGCGAGCAGACGGAGGTTTCTCCGCGCGCTCAGGTACGGGTAGAAACGTGGGCCTTCGACAAATCCGGCCACTCCTTCGAGCGCCTTTGCTCCCTCGACCAAGGGGTCGCGGCCGAAGAGCTGTACGGAGCCTGCCGTCGGCCGGATCAACCCGAGCAGCATGCGCAGCGACGTGGTCTTACCTGCGCCGTTTGGGCCGAGATATCCAAAGACGTCACCGGCTCCCACGGTCAGATCGACGTGGTCGACGGCGACGATCTCACCGTAGCGCTTTACCAAGCCGCGGGCGGAAACCGGGATCGCATCGCTCATCCAAGCGCTCTCGCCGCGGCCTCGGCGGCCGTGGTGGGGAGCGATCCTGCGAGCAGGTACGAAACGCCGGCACGCTCGAACTCGAGCACGGTACCGAGCGGTGTTGCCAACTCGTGACCCGTTGCTCCGCCGATGGACACCTTGGGAAGTGCGTCGAGCTGCTTGCCGAACTGGCTCTGCGCCGTCGCGGGTCGCTCGACAATGACGATCGCGCCGAGGCCTTCCCCGTAGACGACAAGTGCGCCTTTCGCGTCACCGCTGTCGAGGAGCTGCACGGTCTTGCGCGGCAGCCCGACCAAGCTGTCGGGTGCGGCGAGCGGGAAGGAGATCGCCGCCTGTACGGCATCAACGCCTGTGGTGCTCGGTTGTTGCCCGCCCTTGTTCTGATCGGCGGTCCTGCCGCCGATGTCGACGACCTTGGCGCTGGGCGGCGGCGACACATCGACATCGGCGGAGGCCACGGGGCCGTACGAGATGTCGGTTGCCGTCAGCTCGAGCACCGGGGTGCTGCTCCCTTGCGCGTAGACCGCAGCGCGGAGCGGCACGCCTGTAGCGGCATCCCAGGCGAGCTCCGCCGAGCCGAGCAGCCCGCCGTCATGCTTGGGTGAGACCGACACCTTGTAGGCGGGCTGTCCGGCGACATTGTCCGGTTGAGCACTCGAGACTGTCGCGTGGTCGCCGAGCTTTGCGAGCCACGTCGAGATCTGGTCGAGGGACGGCGGAGTGCCTTGATCAGATCCACCCTTGGTCTGTGCGGGCAGCGTCGCCCGGTAGACGGTGTTCGCCGAGGCGTCGTAGAGGGTCAGCTTGTCGCCGTTCCAGACGATCTGTACGTCACCGGCGTCGGACTGCAGCTCGAGACGGCCTCGACCGTCGTTGGTCGCCCACAGCCGGCCGGACGCCCCTGACATCAATGCCGAGCCTGTTTGGCCGAGGAGGGCCCCGGAGGGGAACAGCCGATTTGTGAACGTGATCCGTGCCGTGATCCCGGTCGGTTCGGTCGCTGTGAGCGCGTCGTGCAACGCCTGGGACAGCGGCTTGGGTGGGGGAGTTGCGCCGCTCCCGCCGAAGGCGGTCACGGCGATTACACCCGCCGCGGCGCCGATCGCCAAAACAGCGGCGAGGAGGGCGAGCAAGCGGCGGGCGGGGAGAGTGCGCAGAAGCTTCACGGCGTTCCTTTCTCGCGATTCTGACCACCTGTTGTAGCGCGGGACTCTGAGAGTTCTGTGAGAGCCGGCAGCTCGATCGTGAAGCGCGAGCCGTCGATCGAGATCGAGCCACCGTGCCTTTCTGCTGTTGCACGCACGATCGCGAGACCGAGACCTGAACCCGCCCTGGCGTGGTCTCCACGGGAGAAACGCTCGAACAGGGAATCCGCTTGGGTCGGAAGGGGCCCCGGACCGTCATCCGAAACGCCGAGCCGTGCCCTGCCACCCTCTTGCTCTGCTGTGATCCTGATCACACCTCCCGGTGGTCCGTGGCGACGCGCGTTATCGACGAGGTTGGCCAACGCTCGCTCGAGCGCTTCGCGATCGCCGCGCACCCGCACTGGGGCGACCGCGTGAACCTCGAGCAAGCGGTCGTTCTCCCCCTGTTGCAGAGCGAGGGTGTCGAGCCGCACTATCTCCTGCGGCGGCCCGGCCGCGTCTTCCCGCGAAAGAGCGAGGAGTGACTCGATCAGGTCGCCCATCCGCGCGGTATCGGCCTCCAGATCGGCCACGACCTCGTCGCCTGGGGCGGCGCCTTGCCGTGCGACGAAGGCCACGTTCCCCCGAAGCGCGGTCAGCGGCGTGCGCAGTTCGTGCGAGGCGTCGGCGACGAAGCGTCGCTCACGTTCCTGCGCCCGCTCGAGCGAGCCGAGCATGTCATTCAGCGTCGCTGCCAGCTTGCCAACCTCGTCCTCCGTCTCTGGGGCGGGGAGGCGACGCCCGGCATCGCCGCTGCGTTCGATCTCAGCGGCCGCGGTGGAGAGAACAGCTAGAGGACGAAGCGCCTGACGGAGAAGCAGGGCGGCCGCCAGCGCGGCAGAGACAGCCGCCACCAACGCGGAGAGGACAAGGATGGAGCGAAGCCGACCGAGTGTTTCCCCAAGCTCGCTCGTCGACGACGCAACGATCACAGCCCCGCCCGCCGCCGGGCCTCCCACATAGGCGAGCGGCGCCACATACATCCGAACACGATCGCCGCCGAGGCTTGCATCGCCATAGCCGCTACGCCCTTGACGGATTGCCTGTCGCACGAGTCGGCTTTCCGGAAGCAACTGGCTCCCGAGAGCGAGAGAACGGGCGACGATCCGCCCTTGCCGATCGAGCACCTCCACCGACAGGGCACGGCCGCCGAGCTGCGAGTCGAGCACCCCGGGTGTCGTCAGGAGCGCCGGAGCGGAGACCGAGAGGTGCGCCACCTCGGCCGCCCGGTCCCGTAACGTCGCCTCGAGGGCGCTGTGCAGGTGGCGCCCGACAAGCACCTGGACAGCGACTCCGAGCCCGACGACGGTGATCATGATCGACAGCGCCGCGGCCACGACGACCCGGGCCCTGAGCGTCCTGAGCCTCATCGCTCGAGCATGAAGCCGACGCCTCGAACTGTCTGGATCAGCGGTGGCGGCCCGAGCTTGCGGCGCACATATGCGACGTACTGGTCGACGATGTTCGATCCACCCGACGTGTGGCCGCTCCAGACCCGTTCCAGCGCAAGCTCTCTCGAAACAACCTGGCGCGGGTTGCGCAGCAGCAGCTCGAGCAGATCGAGCTCGCGCGACGTCAGCCGGAGATCACGTCCTTCACGGCGAGCGGTACGCGAGCCGACGTCTAGCACGAGATCCGCGAAAGCGAGCATCTCCGCCGGCTTGCGCCCCCGCCGGAGAAGCGCCCGAATACGCGCCGACAGCTCCTCCGCCTCGAACGGCTTCACCAGATAGTCGTCGGCACCCGCATCGAGACCGGCGACGCGGTCAAAGAGCCCGTCACGGGCGGTCAAGAGGAGAATCGGAAAGGCAAACCCCTTCTCACGCAGCCGCCGGCACACGGCGAGACCGTCCACCCCAGGCATGGCCACATCGAGCACCAACACGTCAGGGGCGGCCCGCTCGACAGCCGCAAGCGCCGTTCCCCCATCAGCTGCGAACGACACGGCATGACCCTCGGCCACTAACGTCCGCCCCAGCATGCGCCGGATCGGAGCGTCATCATCGACGATCAGAACCGATGCACAACCCATCCAGCACGAGGGTAGCTCGCCGAACCCGATCGTCCCGACCTCCGACGTGCGAACGATCTGCTTCGCAGGTTCCCGCCCGCAATGGTGCGTCCCGCCAGCGACCACCTCCGTCGGCGCACCGCAGAGCTCCGGCAACACGCGTGACGCCTCTGCTGCGCCAGAGTATTGGGCATGGAGACGAGAAGCCAGTTTGACCTCTCGGTGGGCGGAGCTATCTAAGGTGGGGGTGGTGATCGAGTCGTTCAGCAGCGGGCCGCGGCGAAGGTCAAAGCCTCGTGTTGCACTTTGGGCGGCTTTGGCGGTGATTGTCGTCTGTGTCGGGGCACTCGGGGCAGTTTTGTTGGCTTGGCCGAAGGCCGGTCTTACAGATGATCCGTCTGCGCTTGCCCGTATCTCGTTGCCCGGCTATGCGGGCGCGGTGGTGCGTATCGTCGTCCGCGGTGCTGATGGGGCGCGCGTCCCGGCTCGGCTCGTCGGGGGGAAAGTGCGACCGGAGGGCTCGGTGCGAGCCGATCAGCGGTTGACAGTCGAACTGACGGTGCGGCGGCCCGGTTGGGCTGGATGGCTGGTTGGTCGTACGGAAACGAGAAGTCTCGTTGTCCGCACGCCGAGCGCGCGTCTGCGTGGCCGTTGGCTGCAAGTGCGTGCGGGGGCGCCGGTCACGGTGTCGTTCGACAAGCCGGTGCGGCTCGTCGCCCTGGTCATTCATGGTCGCGAGCAGAGGCTGCGGTTCGTTCGTCCGCGCTCGAGGGTGGCGGTCGGTGTCGTGGCGCTCGGCTCGAACCGCGCGGGTAGCCTCACGGTGAGCGCCGTGCCGCGCCCCTGGGAGCAGCTATCAGAGCCAGTCCGAGTGAGCTGGTTCCCCGCTCGAAACCGCGCCCAAGCCGTCGTCGAGCCGGCCCCGGGCGCAAGCCTCGGACCCCTCCGTCCGATCACGCTCACGTTTTCCCGTCCCGTGCAGCAGGTCCTGGGTGCATCTCGCCCGAAGATCGACGCTGCCGTCGCGGGCCGCTGGAGGCTGCTCGACACGCACACGCTCTCCTTTCAGCCGATGGGCCTAGGGTACCCGCTCGGTACCCACCTTCGGGTGCGCCTGCTCGCAAAGGTGGCGTTAGTCGGGCCGGTCGGCGATGTCACGAGGCGTACACTGGCCTGGCAGGTCCCCGACGGTTCTCTCACGCGTCTGCAGCAGTTGCTCGCCCAAGCAGGCTATCTGCCGCTCGATTGGCAACCGGCCGGAGACCGGCCCGCGCGAACCACGCGCGCGGAGTTGAGCGCTGCCTTCGCCGCGCCCCCAGGGCGTTTCAGATGGCGCTATCCGAACACCCCGCGTGAGTTGCGCGACCTCTGGCGCGCAGGCAAGCCCAACGAGGTCACCCGTGCCGCCGTGATCATGTTCCAGGACACACATGGCCTCGACGTCGATGGCTTCGCCGGACCCAAGTTCTGGCACACCCTGCTCGCCGACACGCTCACGAGCAAACGTCGCGACAGTGGTTACAGCTACGTCTACGTCCACCGTAGCCTGCCCCAGTCGCTCAACCTGTGGCACAACGGCCAGGTCATCCTCAGCTCACCAGGCAACACCGGTGTGCCCGCCGCACCCACACAACTTGGCAGCTTCCCCGTCTTCGAACACATCCCGGTCGGCACGATGAGTGGCACCAACCCCGACGGCAGCCACTACTACGACCCCGGCATCCAATACATCAGCTACTTCAACCACGGCGACGCCATCCACGCCTTCAACCGCGCCAGCTTTGGCACCCCTCAAAGCCTCGGTTGCGTCGAGCTCCCACTCGCCGCCGCCGCCAAAGTCTGGCCGTACACCTCGATCGGCACGCTGGTCACGGTCGAGAACTAAACCCCCGGCCAACCTCTCGCAGCTCGGGCCCGAAGCAACCGCAAGAGGCGTCCGTCGTAATGGATAACGCGAGGCGAGCGGTACTGCTCGTGGAACCCGCTCATCGAGAGGTTCGGCGAGTGGCACGCCAGAGCGAGATGCCGAGGAGCAGGAGAGCGGCGGAAGGCATGACCCACCAGGCGGCCATGTGGTGATGAGCGAGCAGTCCTGTTGCCCCGAAGGCGATGACGATGCCGGCGGCGACGATCCAGTCGTCTCCGACGATGAACTCCCAGCAGAAGCGGGCGAAGGTGACGAGATACCTCAATGTTGCCCTCCCTCGGTTCCCGCGGCGATCACTGAGGCGGATGAGGGAAGGGCGCGCCGCCGGCGGAGGACGTACACGAGAGTTAGCGAGGCGAGCAGGTTGAGGGCGAGGATGGCCAGTAAGGCGGTGTCGCCGCCGGGCCAGGAGGCCCCGGCCCCCTCGGCGGCCCAGAAAACGCCGAACGTGGTCAGCATCGCGCCGACTGCGAACTTCAGTGTGTTTTCGGGCACTCGGGCGAGTGGCGCCCGCACGAGAACACCAGCGGCCAGAACGATCAGCAGCGCCAGCGCGGCCGCCATGGCCGCCACCGCCACACCGCCTCGACGGCCACTGAACGAAAGGACGATGAACGCGACCTCCAGCCCCTCCAGGAACACACCCTTGAACGAAAGCGTGAACGAGTACCAGTCAAGCCCGCCTCGGACTCCACCCGCCGCGGTCCTTGCGTGTTCGATCTCGTTCGCGAAGATCGTCTCCTCATCATGTAGAGCCTTGTAGCCACTCGCTCGCAATATCGCTTTACGCAGCCATTGCAGACCGAAGGCGAGCAGGAGCCCACCGACCAGGAGGCGCAGGTCGTTGATCGGCACCCGGGTGAGAGCCGGGCCGAGCACCGCGATGATCATCGCCAGCGAGAGGGCTGCGGCCGCTGTCCCTATCAGCGCCGAGCGCCACCCGCGGGTTGTTCCTACGGCCAGCACGATCGTCAGCGCCTCCACCATCTCAACGGCGCACGCCACGAACGCAGCCAAGAAGAGGAACGTGATGCTCATCTGATGGCGTCTCGTCCGAGGTGGGCGAGAGGCGCGACGCCCAGGCCCACGAGCGATACCTAGCGCTTGAGTCGACGGAGGCGGTCCTGAATCTCCGTCAGACGCGTCTGAGCACCCGCTGATCCCGGTCCCCCGTCGGGCTTTCGGGCGACGATCTTCACCTGCTCGATCAGCTTGCGCCCTTCCGGGCTGCTCGCGACCTTCCGGGCTTGGGCGATTAACTTCCGTCCCTCGTCGGTACGCGCGATCTGTACTGCGCGACGGACGGCCCTACGTCCCATTGGACTGGAAGCAAGCTTCAACACACTGACAATCGGCGAAGGCACCCGTCCATCGTAGCCATCCGGTGATCAAACCCGAAGGCCCAGCAATCAAGACCGAGGGCGGCAGCTAGAACAGCTGACTAGTGACCCATTTGCAGGATTTAGTGGGCCGTGCTGGGATCGAACCAGCGACCTTGGGATTAAAAGTCCAGCCGGATAGGCAGCAGCGAACTGCGACAAGCCGAGTCTGCCTGCAAATGAACGCTCTCAGGACTGCAACGGACTGCAGCGAATTGCGCCCTGCGGAGACGGGCCGGTACGCTCCCCGTACGCTCGGCTCGACCCTCAACCACGTCTGGCGAGAGGACGCTGGTGGATACGTGGCAGTACGCACTGGTGGCCCTCGATCGTGTGGTCGATAGCGTCCGACTCCAGGGTTATAGTGCGAATACGTCATTGGTTGTTGACGTTCTCTCACGATGAGGACAGCCGCTCCGATACCCCTGCCGCTCTTCCGCTCCGAGGGGCAGGCGCGGCTTCTAACCCACATCTATCTGGGATACGGCCGGCCTGACGCGCCGCTGGCGGAGGTGGCGCGGGATCTCGGGCTCGATCCTGGTGGGGTCGCGCGCGAAGCCACCCGGCTCGAGCAGGCAGGCTTGATCAGTTCCACGCGCGTCGGTCGCCAGCGTCATGTGCGCGCGAACACGGATTCGCCGTACTACGAGCCGCTGCGCGACCTACTCGCTCGAGCTTACGGCCCTCCGCGACTGATTGGCTGCGCCCTCGCCGAATTGAACGGAATCGAGCGGGCGCTGATCTATGGTTCATGGGCTGCACGCTTCCACGGCCAGCCGGGGCCGCCTCCGAACGACATTGACGTACTAGTGGTTGGCGATCCTCAGCGGCGGGCGCTCGCTAGCATTGCTCGAGAGCTGAGCCAACAGCTAGGACTCGAGATGGAGCCGCATGTCGCCTCGCCCTCGGACTATGAGCGCGGAGCGAGCGGTTTCCTCCGTACCGTTAAGCAAGGCCTGCTCGTCGAACTCGACCTCGAACCGTGCGGATGAACCAGGAGGAACTCGACGATCTCGTTGCCGAGGGCGCTAGACCCCGAGACCGCGCGGATCGAGCTCGACCAGGCACGTCTGCACGCAGAAACCGCGGCCGAGATCGCCGATCGCGACCCTGTCGCAGCGTTCGCGATCGGGTATGACGCCGTCCGCAAGGCGCTATCGGCTCATATGCGCCATCGAGGTTACCGCGTCACGGGGCGCTAGTGCACTGTCTCAAGAACGGCTTTACAGCGTCCGACCTTGGCGAGGATCGCGTCAGCTGAGGCTGTCCAGACGAAGGGTTTGGGGTCGTCGTTGTGTGTGGCGAGGAAGGCTTCGATTGCTTCGATCAGTTCGGGG
>JBBQPW010000022.1:0-15019 GCA_038216845.1 Gaiellales bacterium
TCGCTGGCGAAGCGCTGATACCTCGCGACGCTAGGTATTGTGAGACCGTCCACGTGGGAGGTTCGATGAGCAGCACAGGAGAGCCCGTCGTCGTCGCCCGCGAGTTGACGCGAACGTTCGGGGCAGGGGATACAGCCGTGCAGGCGCTGCGCGGTGTCTCCGTTACCATCGAGTCGGGAAAGCTGACCGCCGTCATGGGCCCGTCCGGGTCGGGAAAGTCGACGCTGATGCACATCCTCGCCGGGCTCGACAAGCCAACCTCCGGAACGGTGCAGCTTGCCGGCACCGAGATCACGACGCTCGGCGACAACGAACTGACGAAGCTCCGCCGCCAGCACATTGGTTTCGTGTTCCAGTTCTTCAACCTCTTGCCGATGCTGACCGCGCGCGAGAACGTGCTGTTGCCGCTGACGATCGCTGGCGAGAAGCCGGAGGACGGCTGGTTCGACGAGCTCGTCAGCCAGATCGGGATCAAGGACCGTCTCACGCACCGCCCGGCCGAACTTTCCGGCGGGCAGCAGCAGCGCGTCGCGATCGCACGCGCGCTCGTCTCGCGGCCGACGGTGATCTTCGCCGACGAACCGACGGGAAACCTGGACTCGGCTACGAGCAATGAGATCCTTCGGCTCGTGCGGCACTCCGTCGACGCGTACGGGCAGACGACCGTAATGGTCACCCACGACGCGCGCGCGGCCGCGATGGCCGACAGCATCCTCTTGCTCGCTGACGGGTTGATCGTTCGCGAGATGCCGCGCTCGGACGCGCACGAGATCCTGCTGGCGGTCGAGGAGCTGAACGCTCGATGATGCGCTTTGCGCTGCGCGGTCTTCTCGGCCGGAAGCTGCGCACGGTTCTGACAGCACTCTCGATCATCCTCGGCGTCGCCATGGTGACAGGGTCGTTCGTGCTCACGGACTCGATCACGAACGCGTTCGACTCGATCTTCTCGTCGACGTACAAGAACACCGACGCGGTCGTGACGGGTAAGGCCGCCTTCAACCTGAGCGGGAACAACGGGTCGACGGACCCTTCCTTCGACGAGTCGCTGCTGCCGAAGGTGCAAGGGCTGCCGGACGTCGAGGCCGCACTTGGTGGCGTCGCAGGGGATGCGCACCTGATCGGCAAGAACGGCAAGGCGATCGTGTACGGCGGTGCGCCCAACATCGGCTTCAGCGTCGATCCGGATCAGCCGCGGTTCAACTCGTTGACGCTCTACAAGGGAGCGTGGCCGCGGGCCGGCGAGGTGATCGTCGACAAGTCCACCGCTGGCAAGCAGCACTTCACCGTCGGTCAGACAATCGGCATCCAGTCGCGCGGGGCAGTCGTCCGCTTCAAGATCTCGGGGATCGCAAAGTACGGAGCAGTTTCGTCGATCGGTGGCGCGACGCTCGCGGGCTTCGATCTGGCAACGGCCCAATCGCTGTTCGGCAAGACCGGGAAGCTCGACCAGATCCGCGTTGCCAAGAAATCCGGGGTATCCCAGCAACAGCTCCTGGCGAGTGTGCGCTCGATCCTGCCGGCGGGGACGCAGGTCCGCACGGGTGACGCGCAGGCTTCGAAGGACTCCGCGGATGTCAAGAGCTTCCTCTCGTTCCTGCAGAAGTTCCTCCTCGGCTTCGGCGGTGTCGCCCTATTCGTCGGCTCGTTCGTGATCGCGAACTCGCTCTCGATCACGATCGCCCAGCGCACGAGGGAATTCGCGACGCTGCGAACGCTCGGCGCTTCTCGCCGCCAGGTCAGGCTGTCCGTGCTCTTGGAATCTCTGGCGATCGGGACACTTGCGTCGGTGACGGGGCTCTTCTCGGGGCTGGCGCTCGCCAAGGGACTCTTCTGGCTCTTCACGACGCTCGGGTTCACGTTGCCGAGCAACGGCCTTCCGTTCAAGCCTCGGACGATCATCGTCTCATTGCTCGTCGGGATCCTGGTCACCGTGCTGGCGAGCCTTCGTCCGGCGTTCCGCGCTACGCGCGTGCCGCCGATCGCCGCCGTGCGCGAGGGTGCTGTGCTGCCGCCCGGCCGGTTCGCCCGCTTCCGTGCGGTCGGCGCGGTGGTGCTCGCGGCGCTCGGGTTCGCCGGCGTGCTCATCGGGCTCTTCGTGGCCCACGGGACGGCCGGCGTTCTCACGTCGATGCTCGTCGGTGCCCTCCTGGTCTTCGTCGGTGTTGCGCTCTTCGCGTCACAGCTCGTCCGGCCAATGGCGAACGTGCTGGGGTGGCCGGCGACTCGGTTCGGCGGTGTCGCCGGCAACCTGGCGCGCGACAATGCGCAGCGAAACCCGCAGCGGACCGCGTCCACGGCGTCCGCGTTGATGATCGGTCTCGCGCTCGTCACGTTCGTCGCAGTCTTGGCCGCTGGCATCATCAAGCCGTTCCAGGACGCCGTCGACCAGCTCTTCACGGCGGACTACGCGATCACGGCGCAGAACAACTTCGATCCGATCCCGCCGAGTGCCGGTGTTGCCGCGGCGAAGGCTCCTGGTGTCGAGACGATCGCCAGCGTGCGCGCCGGTGATGGCTACGTCGTCCAAGGGCCAGGCCACGGAAGCACCGCCCAGGTGACAGGGGTCGAGCCGCAAATCAGCGACGTCATCTCGTTGAAGTGGCTCAACGGCACGCCACCGACGACGATCGATAACCTCGGCGCCGACGGCGCGGTCGTGAGCAAGGCCTACGCGAAGGATCACAACCTGCACGTGGGCTCTCCGATCACGCTGGTCAGTCCGGCGGGTGGTGTGCTCAATCTCGTTCTCAAGGGAGTCTTCGACCCACCGACGGGTGGCTCTCCCTTCGGCACCATCACGATCTCGAGCTCGACGTTCGATCAACACTGGCAGCAACCGCTGAACCTCTTCACGTTTGTGAAGATGCGCGGCGGTGTCACGGACTCGAATACAAAGGCGCTCGTCGATCAGCTCAAGACGTTCCCCAATGCGAAGGCACAGACGCGCAAGCAGTTCACGGACAACCAGATCAACGGCTTCAAGCAGGTGTTGAACATCCTCTACGTGCTGCTGGCGCTCTCGGTCGTCGTCAGCGTCTTCGGGATCGTCAACACGCTCGTGCTGACTGTCTACGAACGCACGCGTGAGATCGGGATGCTGCGTGCGATCGGGATGACCCGACGGCAGACCCGGCGGATGATCCGGCACGAGAGCGTGATCACGGCGTTGATCGGTGCGGTTCTCGGCATTGTGCTCGGGCTCGTGCTCGGCGGCCTGTTGGCGGCTCGGGTGAAGGAGATCGTGTTCGTCCTTCCGTGGCTGCAGCTCCTGATCTTCACGGTCGCATCGATCATCGTCGGGATCCTGGCTGCGATCTTCCCTGCCCGCCGAGCCGCACGGCTCAACCCGCTCGAAGCTCTGCAGTACGAGTAGCGCGGACCGGTCGATTCGGCCGCTGCCCGTTCGTCTACGTCGTACCCGACATCGCCACGGAGGAGGCAGTTTCATCGCAGATGTGACGGTCAAGAGCGTCGAGGAGTTCGACACCCCGAACGGCGGCAGCTTCTGCAGGGCTCGGGCAAGCCTGGGTGTGAGCGCGTTCGGGCTGCAGGTCGAGAACTTCCCTCCGCACTTCGAGCACTTTCCCGAGCACGATCATGCGGAGGACGGGCAGGAGGAGGTCTACAGCATCCTCTCCGGCTCGGCGACGTTGCACGCGGGTGGCGAGACACACGAGCTGACCCCCGGCGTCTTCGCGCGTGTCGGGGCGAACGTGACGCGCAAGATCACGACCGGCTACCAGCCGGCCCGCATCATCGCGATCGGCGGCACACCCGGCGCGGCGTATACGGCTCCCGGGTACACCGAGGAAGGCGCGCCGCTCGTCTAGGAAGCACGTTCCGCGGAGTCAGCGGGAGCGGCGAGCGACACCTGCGCGCTCGGCCGCTTTCGCGACTCCCGCCGGTCAGAGAGCCGCATTCGGGAGCGCCGCGCTGAGGGAGGCGAAGACATGGATCAGGCCCGGATCACCCCGGCGACGGCTAGTTCCGCGATCTCGTCATCCGTGTAGCCGACCTCGCGCAGGACCTCGGCGGAGTGCTGGCCGACGCCCGGCGGTGGGCTGCGATGCAGCGCGCGCTCTCCGTCGAGTGAGAGCGGCACTGCGGCCAGCCGCAGATCCGGGATCGACGGGTGCGGCAGCGGCTGGAGCATTTCGAGCGCCTCGGTCTGCGGTGCTGTCGCGATGTCTGCGACATCTGCGACCGGCGCGACCGGGACTCCGGACGCCCTGAGCTTCTCGAGCCACGCCGCCGAGTCGTTCTGCGAGAGCTTCTCGACCAGGATGGCGTGCAGCGCGTCGCGGTTTGCCACTCGCGCCAGATTCGTTGCAAAGCGCGGGTCGGCGACCAGGTCCGGCAGCCCGACCACGTCGCAGATCGCCGCGAACAGCCGGTCGTTGCCACCGGCGATCATCAGCTCGCCGTCACGCGTTGGGAACACCTGATACGGCGCCACCATCGGGAACGCAGTTCCCTGTCCGTGCGGGACGGTGCCGTCCGCGAGGTAGCCGGCCAGGTGGTAGCCGATGTAGCCGAGCGCGGTCTCGTAGAGGGAGACGTCCACGACGGAGCCCTCGTCCGTGCGCTCCCGCTCGAGCAGCGCCGCGAGCACCCCGAGAGCGGCCCACGTCCCGGTGCCCTGGTCGATCAGCGACGAGCCGACGCGCACGCCGGCTCGTCCCGGCTCGCCCGTCATCGAGATCAAACCGCCGGCGGCCTGCATCAGCGCGTCGTAGCCCGGTTCGTGCGCCAGCGGGCCGACATGGCCGTAGGCGCCGACGGAGCAGTAGACGAGGCGCGGGTTGCGACCACGCAGCTCGTCCGCTCCCAGGCCTAGATCGTCGGCGAGGCCGGGGCGGAGGCTCTGCAGGAAAACGTCCGCGCGGTCGACCAGCCGGAGCAGCGCCTCGCGCCCTCGTGGATGGCGCAACGACAGCGCGAGCGAGCGCTTGCCCGCGTTCGCGGAGAGGAACATCGTCGACTCGCCCTTCCAGAACGGCGGCCCCCAAGCGCGGGCGTCGTCGCCGGTGTCCGGGCGCTCGACTTTGACGACCTCCGCGCCGAGCGCCGAGAGGATCTGAGCGCAATACGGCCCGGCGATGGATGTCGTCACGTCGAGAACGCGCATTCCCGCCAGTGGCTGATGCCTCACAGTCCCATCATCGCTGCCACGATGGAGTCGTGTTCCACTCGCTCGTCACCCTCGTCTCCGATGCGTGGTGGACATACCCGCTCGTGTTCGGCGTGGCAATGGTCGACGCATTCTTCCCGCTGGTTCCGGGGGAGACTGTGGCGATCACCTCAGGAGTGCTTGCGGGATCGGGCCGGCTGAGCCTGCCGCTCTGCATCGTTGCCGCTTCGGCAGGCGCGTTTGCCGGTGACAACGTGTCGTACGGCCTCGGTGCGTGGCTCGGTGAGCACACCGTCAAGCGCCTGATCCGGGGTAAGAAATCGCAACGTGGCTTCGAGTGGGCCGAACGGATGCTCGAGGAGCGCGGCACATACCTCATCGTCGTGGCGCGCTTCATCCCGGGCGGCAGGACGGCGGCGACGTTCTCGGCGGGCTACGTTCAGTCGTTCACGTGGCGTCGCTTCGTCCGGGCGGATCTGCTCGCCGCGCTGATCTGGGGCAGCTACACGGTGCTGCTCGGCTACCTCGGCGGGAAGGCATTCGAGGACCACCCGTGGAAGGGGTTGCTGCTCGCGTTCGGGATCGCGATTGCGATCACCGGCGGGATCGAGGTGGTTCGCCACCTCCGCCAGCTCCGGGAACCTGCCGCCTAGCCACCCTTCAGATCCCGCCACCAAGCACGGTGTGCGAGGAACGCCGACAGCCCGAGAACGGCGATCGCGTTGACCGGATGGAGGGCGCCAACCCAGCGGTGGTGCTCGCCCGCTCTGGCGAGCACGCTCTGCACGAGAGTGAGCACGAAGAGCAGGAAGGTGGCGAGCAGCCAGATCCGTTCCGACCACCACACGAGGCAGAAGACGAGCAGGAGAAGCGCACCGATGATGAGCGCGAAGCCGAAGGCCCGGTGCGGATCCCAGCTCTTCTGGTCTCCGAGGCTGACAGTCGCCTTCTGGCCGAACGCTCCGGCGCCGGCGAGGAAGAACTCGGCAACGACGGCGAGTGCGAACAGCGCCGTCAGCCAGCGGTAGGCGGCCTCTGCGACTCGTCTGACTCCTGCCATGCGGTGCTCCTCTGACGCTGCGGACCGAGGGTATTTCGGCTGTTGGCTACGGTGACTTCATGCCTCGAACGCGCTCAGGCTCAGGAATCCACGTTACTGGGGCGACCGGCTATCTCGGCGCTGAGCTCCTGCGACAGGCACCCACGGCAACGAGCGAGCGCGTGGAGATTCGGGATCTCGCGGCGGTACGGGGGTTGTTCGGCCGGCTCCGGCCGCGTGTCGTGATCAACACCGCGTACCGCCAGGACGGCGAGGACGCGTGGGAGACGACGGTAGACGGCGCTGCAAACGTGGCGCTTGTGGCGTGGGAGACTGGCGCGCGGCTTATCCATCTCTCCACGGACGTGGTCTTCGGCGGGCGCAAGGGTACGCCGTACGTCGAGGAAAACGCGACGTGCCCGGTGACCGAGTACGGCCGCACGAAGGCCGAGGCCGAGGTTCGAGTGCACGCCGAGCATCCGGACGCTCTCGTCGTCCGGACGTCGCTGATCGTCGGCGGGCCGAGGTTCGCTTCGTCGAAACATGAGAGGGCCGCGCTCGATCCGGCGATGACGTTCTACGAGGACGAGATCCGCTGCCCGATCCAGGTCGGCGATCTCGCGGCCGCGCTGCTCGAGCTTGCTGCTCTCGACGACAGCGGCGTGCTGCATGTGGCGGGCGCGGATGCCGTCTCGCGAGCCGAGTTGGCCAAGCTCGTCGCGGGTCGGCCGGTGCGCCACGCTCCAGCGCCGAAAGGTCGGCCGCTCGACTGCTCCCTCGACTCGTCCCGCGCCCGCGCGCTCCTGCGCACGGATCTGCGTGGCGTGCGTACGGTGCTTTCGTGAACCGGCTCGCCGACTCGTCCAGCCCGTACCTACTGCAGCACGCGGAGAATCCGGTCGACTGGCATCCCTGGGGCGAAGACGCCTTCGCGCTCGCGCGCGCCGACGACCGCCCGCTTCTCGTCTCGGTCGGGTACAGCGCCTGCCACTGGTGCCACGTGATGGCGCACGAATCGTTCGAGGATCCTGCAACCGCCGCGGTGATGAACGAGCTCTTCGTCAACGTGAAGGTCGATCGCGAGGAGCGGCCCGATGTCGATGCGATCACGATGAACGCGACCGTTGCGATGTCGGGCCACGGCGGGTGGCCGACAACCGTCTTCATGACACCGGACGGCGAGCCGTTCTACGCTGGCACGTACTTCCCGCCCGAGCCGCGCCACGGGATGCCCTCGTTCCGCGACGTGCTCGTGGCGGTCTCGGCGGCCTGGCGCGACCGTCGCGCCGACCTCGTGGCCCAGGCCGAGCACCTCGTTGGCGCGATCCGCGAGCAGTCGGCGATCCGCCCATCGACCGAGCCGCTCACCGACGCGATCCTGGCCGAGTCGGCACAGGGCATCGCGCGCGCCTTCGAGCCGGCATTCGGCGGTTTCGGCCGCGCGCCCAAGTTCCCGCCGGCTTCCGTGCTCGAGTTTCTTCTCCGCCGCGGCGACGAGCGGGCGCTCGAGATGACGCGGCGCACACTCGACGGGATGGCCGCCGGAGGCATGTACGACCTCGTCGGCGGCGGCTTCCACCGCTACTCGGTCGACGATCGCTGGCTCGTGCCGCACTTCGAGAAGATGCTCTACGACAACGCGCTGCTCGCCCCGGCGTACCTCCACGCTTGGGTCGTCACCGGCGAGCCGCGGTACCGCAGCGTTGTCGAGGAGACGCTCGACTACGTTCTGCGCGAGCTCTCGCTGGACGGTGGCGGGCTGGCCTCAGCGCAGGACGCGGATACCGACGGCGTCGAAGGGCTCACGTACACCTGGGAGCCGGGCGAGGTACCGGACGAGTTGCTCGAGCCGTTCGAGCACGGTCGGCTGATCATTCGCGGCGACCTCGAGCCTGAGCTGCGCGCGGAGCTCCTCGCGATTCGCGAACTACGCACGCAGCCGTTCCGTGACGACAAGGCGATCGCGTCGTGGAACGGTCTCGCGCTCGCCGCGCTCGCAGAGGCCGGCTACCGGCTCGAACGGCCGGACTGGCTCGCAGCGGCACGCGGTATTGCGGAGTTCCTGCTCGGGGCACTTTCGTCTGACAATGGGCACCTGATGCGATCGTGGCGCGCGGGACGCACGAGCGGCGCGGGGTACCTCGACGACTACGCCAACGTCGCGCACGGGTTAATCGAGTTGCACACGGCAACGGGCGAGGCACGCTGGCTCGAAGAGGCGCACCGGCTGGCGCTGCTCGCCGTCGAGCTATTCAGCGACGACGAGCACGGCGGCTTCTTCCTTTCGGATCGCTCACACGATCCGATACTCCCGAGAAGCAAGGATTTGGACGACAACCCTCTTCCGTCCGGGAATTCGATGCTCGCCCACGTGCTGCTGCGGCTGGGGCGAATCTGGGGCGACGACGAGCTCGAGCGAAGCGCAGTCGCCGTGCTGCGGCTGGTCGCGCCGGCGCTTACCCGCGCGCCCACGGCATTCGGCTGGGCGCTCTGCGCGCTCGACCTCTACCTGTCGGCGCCGCGCGAGCTGGCGATTATCGGCGACGTCGAGTCGCACGTCGTACGCGCCGCGCTCGCGCCGTTCCGACCGGATACGGTCGTCGCCGTGGGCCCGTCCGAGTCGATTCCGCTGCTTGCCGGCAAGACGCTGGTCGGTGGTCAGTCCGCTGTCTATGTCTGCGAGCGGTTCGCCTGCCAGGCGCCCGTCACCAGTCCAGAGGAGTTCTCGTAGTGCTTGTCTGCCTGATGATCGAGGGCCAGGAGGGCGTGACGTGGGACGAGTGGGTGGCACTCGCCCGCGCTGCCGAGGAGGCCGGCCTCCACGGGCTTTTTCGCTCGGATCATTACAGCGCGATCGTCCAGCCGCTCGCAGGATCGCTCGACGCGTGGGCGACGCTCTCCGCACTCGCGCCGCTGACCTCGACGCTTCGGCTCGGGACGATGGTCTCGCCGGCGACGTTCCGGCATCCGAGCGTGCTGGCGCGGATGGCGACGACCGTCGACCACGTCTCCGGCGGCCGGGTAGAGCTGGGAATGGGCGCGGGCTGGTACGAACGCGACCACTCCGAGAACGGCTTCCCGTTCCTCGATGCGAAGGCGCGGTTCGATCTCTTCGCCGAGCAGGTCGAGATCGTCGTCCGGTCGTGGACCGAAGAAGGCTTCGACCATGACGGGCCGGCCTATACGTTGCGGAGTCAGACGGCGCTGCCGACGCCGGTCCAGCAGCCGCACCCACCGCTGATCCTCGGCGGCACGGCGAAACCGCGGGGCGCCGCGCTCGCCGCCCGCTTCGCGACGGAATACAACACGCTCGGCGCACCGCTCGACGAGCTCGGTGAGCGAGGTCGCCGGCTCGACGAGGCGTGCACCGCGATCGGCCGTGATCCCGCGAGCCTCGTCCATTCGCTGATGACCACCTGTGTGACCGGCGCCGACCGCTCGGAGGTCGAGGAGCGGCTGCACTGGCTTGACGGGGATCCGGGCGACGGAAGTCTCGTGGGAACGGTCGAGGAGGTCGCGGAGCAGCTGGCCGAGCTCGAAACGGCAGGCATCTCACGGGTCTTCCTGCGACCGAGTGACCATCGCGATCTCGACGAAGTCGCGGTCATGGGTGAGATCGTCCGCGCGGCTGCCTTCCGCGAGCAATTGCCCTGACTCAGCCCTCGATACCCGACAGCTTGGCGGCGCGCGCTTCCTGCCGCCGGGTCAGCCGAAGGACGAAGACGACCGCGAGCATCGCTGCGATGGCGTCCACGGCGTTGGAGGCCATCACGAAGCGGTCACTGCTCACGATCTCGTCCAGTGTCGACGTGGATCGCCCAGACGCGATTCTGTCGACGAAGCTGCTCGCGATGAATGCGAGCTACCAGATGTTCACGATGGGGCTCCGAGGCCCCGAGCGCCAATCCAAGTCGGTCGCACCAAGGGCGGGATCGGATGCCTGCCACGTGTGGTTTGCGATCTGGGCCGGGCGGACGAGGTTCAGAAACGGGACGAACCAGGAGCCGATCGACCAGCCGTGGTCGAAGCGGAGCTCGCGGGCGCCGAGGGGCGTCAGATTGCCGTACGCCCGTTGGAACCACCAGATGAAGAAGATCGCGGTGGCGAGGAGACCCACAAGCCAAGCGTCGACGGCGTACGAGACGTGGTTGTCGGCGCTCACCAACTGGGAGTCCGTCGGCAAGTGATCCGTCTTGAGTTGCTCGACGAGGCTAACTCGAACCTGCAACGCGACGATCTTGAGCAGATCGATCACGACGAGGGCGGCGAGGAGACCGATGACAATGCGCGCGAGGGTCTCGGGAGATGCATGGTCCGTTCGTTGTTCTTCCAGTCGGCCGGCACGTGCGACGCGTCCTCGATCGGACGCATCGAGCCTTGATCGTCGCTCGGCATCTGCGTAGCTATCGACCCTCGACGGGAGTGTCTTCAGTCAATCCGCTCTCTCGGTTCGCCATCAACAGGTATTCACCTCGGGACATCATCTAGGCTCCCGCCCATGACCACTATCGAGCAGTTGACCGGCGCGGAAGAGGTCGAGTGGGATCTCTCCGATCTGTACGCGAGCCCCGACGATCCGAAGCTCGAGGAGGAGATCGCCGGCGCCGAGCGCGCTGCCATCGGCTTCCGCGAGCGTTATCACGGGGCCGTCGCCGGACTCTCCCCGCGCGACCTCGCCGATGCGATCGCGACGCAGGAGGAGATCGAGTCCGCCGTCGACCGCGCGCTCACCTACGCCCATCTCCGGTTCTCGACGAACATGGCCGACCCGACGCGCGGCGCTCTCGTCAGCAAGCTCCAGGAGAGAGCGGCCAAGATCGAGACGACACTGCTGTTCTTCGCGCTCGAGATCGCCGCAATCGAGGACGGTCCAGCCGAGACGCTGCTCGCCGACCCGACGCTCGACCACTGGCGCCACTGGCTCACGGAAGTGCGCAAGTACCGGCCGCACCTCCTGACCGAGCCGCAGGAGCGCGTGATGACGGAGAAGTCGGTTTCCGGCGCGTCGGCGTGGTCGCGCCTCTACTCCGAGCTCCTGTCCTCGCTGCGCGCGAACATCGACGGCGAGGATGTCGCGCTCGAGACGGCGATGTCGCGTCTCTACTCGGCCGACCGGGACGTGCGGCGTACCACCGCCGAAGCAGTCACCGAGGCGCTCGGCCCGGGCCTTCGCACGCGGGCGTTCGTCTTCAACACGATCCTGCAGGACAAGTCGATCGACGATCGGCTCCGCGGTTATCCGACGTGGATCTCCTCGCGGAACCTCTCGAACGAGACCACGGACGAGGCGGTCGACGCGCTGATCGAAGCCGTCGTCTCGCGGTACGAGGTGCTGCGGCGCTATTACCGGCTGAAGGCCCGGCTGATCGGGCTCGACAGGCTCGAGTTCTACGATCGCTTCGCGCCCGTGTCCGAGGGCGGCGAGAAGACCAGCTGGGCCGACGCGCGCGAGTTGACCGTCGGTGCGTACTCTGACTTTTCGCCCGCGGTCGGCGACATCATCGACGGCTTCTTCGCGAAGAACTGGATCGACGGTCCGGTGCGTGCGGACAAGTCGAACGGCGCGTTCTGCGCGACGACGATCCCCGGCATCCATCCGTACGTCCTCATGAACTACACGGGCGAGCGCCGGTCGGTGCTCACGCTCGCGCACGAGCTCGGCCACGGCCTGCACGGTGTGCTTGCCCAGCCGCTCGGGCTGTTCAACGCGGGGTGCCCGCTCACGACCTCCGAGACGGCGTCGGTGTTCGGCGAGGCGCTCACGTTCAAGCGGCAACTCTCGACCGTGGACGATCCGCGCGGCCGGCTCGACCTGCTCACCGGCCGCCTCGAGGACGCATTCGCGACGACGTTCCGGCAGATCTCGATGAACCGCTTCGAGCACGCCGTGCACACCGAACGGCGCGGGACGGGCGAGCTTGCGCCGGAGCGGATCGGCGAGCTCTGGCTCGAGAGCCAGGAGACGCTGTTCGGCGAATCGGTCGGCACCGACGGATACAAGAGCTGGTGGAGCTACATCCCGCATTTCATGAGCACGCCCGGCTACGTCTACGCGTACACCTACGGCTACCTCTTCGCGCTTACGATCTTCCGCCGCTACGAGCAGGAGCGTGATGCGCTCGTCGAGCCATACCTCGAGCTGTTGCGGCTCGGCGGCTCGCGCTCGCCCGTCGAGCTCGCGAAGGTCGTCGGGCTCGATCTCACCGATCCGTCGATCTGGTCGACCGGGATCGACGCGCTGGCCGATGACGTGGACGAGGCCGAGCGGCTCGCTGCCGAAGTCGGCCTCGGGGACTAGTGGTCTCTCCGGGAAATCCTGTCGTGGTTCGCCGGCGAAAACCGAGCAGGGCTAGGACGCAAGGAGCTTCGATACCGGTTGGTATCGAAGCGACTGAGGACAACGCCCTGCGAAGTGTTTGCAGCCGCGCGAAGCGTGGCTGGATTTTCCGGAGCGACCACTAAATGAGAAGGGTGCTGCTGCCGGCAGCGGCGTTGGCGGTCGTCCTTGGGCTGGTGCTGCCTGCTGCGAATGCCAGACCGTCGACCCCCGGCGTCTCTCCGCACCTGATCACGATAGGCGGCACGTTCCCGCTGACCGGCCCCGCATCGCTCTACGCACCGATCCCGGCCGCGATGAAGGCGTACTTCTCCTACATCAACGCGAGGAAAGGGTCGGACGGGAAGCGCGGCGTGTTCGGTCGGCAGATCGACTTCCGCTACTACGACGACGGTTACAACCCGGCGAACACCGTGCAGTTGACCAGGAAGCTGGTCGAGCAGGACAAGGTCTTCGCAGTCGTCGGCACGCTCGGCACCGTGCCAAACCTCGCGGTGCGGCCGTACCTCAACGCGGGCAAGGTGCCGCAGCTCCTCGTCGCGACCGGCGCCACGACGTGGGGTCGTGACTGGAAGCAGTACCCGTGGACGACCGGCTGGCAGCCCAGCTACCAGCTCGAGGGGAACATCTACGGGCAGTCGATCGCCCGTAACAGCCCGCGTGCGAAGATCGGCGTGCTGTACCAGAACGACGACTACGGTCGCGACTACCTCACCGGCCTGAAGGCTGGTCTCGGGGCGACGGCCGGCAACATCGTCGACGCCGAGGCGTACGACGCGACGGCGTCCGACGTGAAGTCGCAGCTCGCGCAGCTGCGGGCGAGTGGCGCGACCGTCTTCTGCATCTTTGCGACGCCGAAGTTCACGATCCAGTCCTACGTGATTGCGAAGGCGCTCGGCTGGTCGCCGCCCGTGATCTACACGAACTCCGTCGCGGCGACCGCGTATTTCCTCGGTCTTGCGCAGAAGTCTGGTGGGGGCGATCTCGTCGAGCGGACCTTCACGGTCGAGTTCGCGAAGGATCCAGCGAGCTCCAGGTGGTCGGGCGACGCGGCGATGATCCTCTACCGGAAGATCCTCGCGCGGTATGCGCCGCAACTGAACGCGACGGACTACCTGAACTTCTACGGTGTCGCTGCCGCCGAGGCGTTCGTCGAGCTGCTCACTGCTGCTGGGCCGCACCCGACGCGCGCGGGCATCCTCAAGGCGTATCGAGGCTGGGATCAGCAGAATCCGTTCCTGATCCCGGGGAACAAGCAGCACACGGACTCGGCGAATCAGTTCCCGATTACGGGCGAGGTGATCGTCAAGTTCACGAACGGCGCCTTCGTGCCGGTTTCGCGCCTCAAGTTCCCGAAGTGATTGACGCGGTCATCGTCGCTGCGTCGCGCACGCCGATCGGGCGGGCTGGGAAGGGCTCGCTCGTCGACGTTCGACCCGACGATCTGGTGGCGTTCGCGATTCGCGACGTCTTGGCGAAGGCGCCGAGCGTCGATCCTGCGTCTGTCGTAGATGTGATGGTCGGCTGCGGCTACCCGGAGCAGCGGCAGGGGATGAACCTCGGGCGGCGCGCGGCTCTTCTCGCCGGGCTGCCGTTCTCGGTGCCGGGCACGACGGTGAACCGCTTCTGCGCGTCGTCGCTGCAGACGATTCGGATGGCGTTCCACGCGATCTTGGCCGGCGAGGGCGAGTGCTTCGTCGCGGCCGGCGTGGAGTCGGTCTCGCAGGTGAACGGGTACCCCGACAGCGCGGACGAGCTGCACCCTCGGCTGCACGACGAAGGCGCGATCGCCGATGCGTACATCCCGATGGGACTGACGGCGGAGAACGTGGCCGAGCGATGGGACGTGGGGCGCGAGGAGATGGATCAGTTTGCACAGCGCTCGCAGGAGCGCGCGGTCGCGGCTCGGGCGTCGGGGTTCTTCGCACGCGAGATCACGCCGTACACGAAGGACGACGGGACGGTCGTTTCGCTGGACGACGGGCCGCGTGCAGACTCGACGCTCGAGCGGCTGGCGTCGTTGGCTCCCGCGTTCAAGGAAGGCGGGAAGGTGACCGCGGGCAACGCGTGCCCGTTGAATGACGGCGCAGCGGCTGTGCTCGTGACGAGTGTCGAGGACGCGGCGCGCCGCGACCTGAAGCCGCGCGCGCGGATCATCGCGTCGGCGGTGACCGGTGTGGCGCCGGAGATCATGGGCGTCGGCCCGATCGAAGCCGTGCGCGCCGTCCTCTCTCAGGCTCGGATGACGATCGACGACGTCGACGTGATGGAGTTGAACGAGGCGTTCGCCGCGCAGGTGATTCCCGTCTGTCGCGAGCTCGGCGTCGACCCGTTCGGCGAGAAGCTGAACCCGCACGGCGGCGCGATCGCGCTCGGCCACCCCTTTGGCATGACCGGCGCACGGATCATGTGCACGCTCTTGAACGACCTCGAGACGCTCGACCTGACGATCGGGCTCGAGACGATGTGCGTCGGCGGCGGCCAGGGGATGGCGATGCTGATCGAGCGTCTC
>JBBQPW010000023.1:0-14881 GCA_038216845.1 Gaiellales bacterium
CTCACGAACGTATACCTCGCGGGGGACTACGCCATCCTGGTTGCCGAGCTCCAGCTCCCCGTCAGCTGACATCAACTACCTGTCTGCCAGGCGATCGAGGTCGCAAACGACTTGTGCGCACCGATCGGCGGCGTTCAGGGCTCGTTCGTGGCGCTTGTCGGGGTTCCGTCGTTCGTCGTCACGCTCGCGGGATTGCTGATCTGGCAAGGAGTGTTCCTGCAGGTCCTCGAGCTGCGCGGCTCGATCAACATCGAGGACAACACGATCAACAACACCGCGGGCTACTTCTTCTCGACGTGGCTGGGGTGGACGATCGCCGCGGTGCTCACCGGGCTCTACGCTGCCTCGACGTTCGGCGGAGCGATCGGCAAGCATCGAGCCGGCGTGACGGTTCGGAACCCCGTGCTTCTCGTCGCCAAGGTTGTCGCCGTCGCGGTCGCCGCTTTCGGGGCCGTCGCCATCGCCAATCACGCGACCGTTCCACACGGACTTCCGCTCGCTGGCGTACTGGTGATGGTTTTCTTCGTCGCGTTGACCTTCCTCGCCGTGCGAACAACGTTCGGTCGGCATGTCTACGCCGTAGGCGGTAATGCCGAGGCGGCGCGCCGCGCGGGGATCAGCGTGCCGCGGATCCGCATTCTCGTGTTCATGATCTCGGGGGCAATGTCGGGCGTGGCGGGAGTCATTCTTGCGGCCCGCCTGAACTCGGTCGACCTGAACGTCGGGGGTGGGACGTTGCTGCTCGACGCGATCGCCGCGGCTGTGATCGGCGGTACGAGCCTCTTCGGTGGACGCGGGTCGGTCCGCAGCGGGCTGGTCGGCGCCATCGTCATCGCCACGATCGCGAACGGTCTCTACACGGCCGGCTACAGCACCGGCATCCAGTACATCGTGACCGGCGCCATTCTTCTTCTCGCTGTGACGCTCGACACTGTCGCGCGCAGGTTGCAGACGAAGTCCGGTCGTTAGCGGGTCACTGGCACGATGACGAACACGATCGGCGTGGCCATGTTGGGGCATGCCTTCATGGGCAGGGCGCACGCGCGCGGGTACCGCGAGGTCGGCTACCTCGCACAGCCGACGCTTCGACCTGAGCTCGTCTCCGTCTCGGGACGCGACAAGAAGTCATTAGTCGCGATGCAGGAGCGGTACGGCTGGGCCGACGCGGTCACCGACTGGCACGAGCAGGTCACCGATCCACGCGTCGGGCTGTTCGACAACGGCGGCCCGAACAAGCTCCACGCCGAGCCGACGATCGAGGCCGTGCGGAACGGCAAGCACGTGCTGTGCGAGAAGCCGCTCGGGATGGACGCGGCTGAGTCGCACAGGATGTGGGTCGAGGCGGAGAGTGCGGGCGTGCAGCACATGTGCGGCTTCAACTACCGCTTCGTCCCGGCGGTGCGGCGCGCGCGGGAGATCCTGGAGTCGGACGGGATCGGCGATGTCGTCCACTTCCGCGCGACCTACCTGCAAAGTTGGGGGTGGGAGGCTGACGCGAGCGTCTGGCGTTTCGACCCCGCTCAGGCCGGGACGGGCGCGATCGGCGACCTCGGCACGCACATCATCGACCTCGCCCGCTACCTCGTCGGGGACATCGCGTCGGTCTCGGCACTCGTGCGCAGCGTTGTTCCCGGCCGCGAGATCGACGACCACTTCGTCGCCACGATCGAGTTCGAGAACGGCGCCGTCGGAACGCTCGAGGCGTCGCGTCTCGCGCGCGGGCGGACGAACTACAACGCGTTCGAGGTGAACGGCTCGAAGGGGTCGATCGCCTTCGACGTCGAGCGCCTGAACGAGCTGCAGGTCGCCGATACGAGCAGCTTCACGCGCGTGCTCGTGACCGAGCCGACTGACCCGTTCATGCAGTACTGGTGGCCGCCGGGACACATCGTCGGCTGGGGCGACACCTTCACGCACGAGATTGCGCACCTGCTTGCGGCGATCGCGGGCGAGGGCACGGTCGCCCCGCACGGCGCCACGTTCGAGGACGGCTACCGCTGCTCCGAGGTGACCGACGCGATCCTCCGGTCGTCGGTAAGTCGCGCGACCGAAACCATCACCTATAGAGGGAGCCACGCATGAAGACGTCTCTCGGTATCTGGGCGCTCTCGTCGATGGTGACGCGTTTCGTGCCGGGCGGCTACCAGCCGCAGCACGCGGGCGAGACGACGGCCCAGCGCGTGGAGCGCGCAGTGGCGGGCCTCGAGGGCTACATCGACGACTACGAGTTCCACTACCCGCAGGAGCTGTCGCACGAGAACCTCGACGCGGTGCGTGCAGCGCTCGCGGGCCACGGCATCTATGCGATCTGCACCGGAACGCACCTCAACCCGCGCTTCGGCAAGGGTGGGCTCTCGTCGCCCGACGACGCGGTTCGAACGGACGCGTTGCAGGAGGGTCTCGACGCGGCCGATCTCGCCGGCGAAATCGGCGCCCAGATGGTCCTCTGGCCCGGCGTCGAGGGCTACAACTACCCGTTCCAGACGCCGTACGCGGACTCGTGGGCGCGCTTCATCGACGGGGTCGGCGAGATCGCCTCGCGCTGTGCCGGGGACGGGACGACGTTGTTCCTGGAGCACAAGAATTCCGAGCCGGCGATGAAGATCTTCATGCGCAACATCGGGATGACGTTGCACGTCATCCACACGCTGCGTGCGCGCGGGATCGACAACGTCCAGGTAAACATGGACTGGCAGCATCTGCTGATGAACGGCGAGTCGCTCGGCGAGTACGCGGCGATGCTCGCCGCGCAGGGGCTGCTCGGGCACCAGCATGCGAACTCCGGCTGGGGCACCTTCGACGACGACAACATGGTCGGCGCGACGGCGTTCATGGAGACGCTGGAACTGGCGCTCGAGCTCCGGCGCGCCGGATACGGCGACAAGGGCGAGCGGCTCGGCTTCGACCTCTATCCGTACACCGAGGACGCGGTCGCGGCGGTGAAGCGCAGCGTGATCCAGTGGCGCTTCATCGACTCGGTCGCCGCCAAGATCGACGAGGCGGCGTTGCGCGAGGCTCAGCAACACAAGGACGCCGTTCGCGCGTACGAGCTCGTGTACGCAGCGCTCGGCGCGTAAGCTCTCGGTGAGCGATCTTGCCGAGCTGACCGCGGCACTCGTCGCGATCGACTCGATCAACCCCAGCCTCGTGGCGGGTGCGACGGGTGAGATGGAGCTCGCGTGCTTCGTCGCCGACTGGGCTGAGCGGGCGAGGTTGGATGTCGATCTCGAGGAGGCTGCACCCGGCCGGCCGAACGTGATCGCGGTCGCGCGTGGCTCGGGCGGCGGGTGCTCGCTGATGCTGAACGCGCACATGGACACCGTCGGAGTGGCGGGAATGCGCGAGCCCTTCTCGGGTCGGATCGCCGATGGGCGGGTCTACGGGCGTGGTGCCTGCGACATGAAGGCGAGCCTCGCTGCCTCGCTTCTCGCGGCAGTGCGCGCGAAGAGGCTCGGTCTGCGCGGCGATGTCGTCGTCACGGCCGTGGCCGACGAGGAGGTCGCGAGTGTCGGCACGGAAGCGGTCGTGGCCCGCAATCGCACGGATTTCGCAATTGTCACCGAGCCGACCGACGAGCGGCTCGCGATCGCCCATCGGGGGTTTGTGGGCTTCGAGATCGAGACCGAAGGCTTCGCTGCGCACGGCTCGCGCCCTGACCTCGGCGTCGACGCGATAGCACGGATGGGGCTAGTGCTCTGCCGTCTGGAGGAACTCTCCGCGCGGTTGGCGTCGGGGACGAGCCACGCTCTACTCGGGACCGGTTCGGTGCACGCCTCGCTGATCGAGGGCGGCCAGGAGTACTCGAGCTACCCGGCGTCGTGCCTGCTCACCGGCGAGCGACGGACGATCCCGGGGGAAACGCTCGATCAGGTCGAAGCGGAGGTGCGCGAGCTGCTCGGCGACATCCCCGGCTCCACGCGGCTGGGGATCTCGCGGCCGCCGTTCGAGCTGCCGCCGGACGCGCCCTTCGTCGACGTGGTTCGCCGCTGCGCGGGCGACCCCGAGGTCGTCGGCGTGCCCTTCTGGGCCGACTCCGGCTTGCTCGGCGCGGCCGGGATCCCGACCGTCCTCTACGGCCCGCGCGGCGAAGGCCTGCATGCGGAGGTCGAGTGGGTGGACATCGCGAGCGCGGAGCGATGCGTGGACGTCTACCTCGCGGTCGCGGCCGAGGTGTGCGCGTGACCGCCCTCGTCGGTCTTGACGTGGGCACGACCGGCGTGAAGGCGATCGCAATCTCGCCCGACGGCGGGATCCTGGCGCGTGCCGAACGCGGTTACCCGTTGTCGACGCCGCGGCCCGGCTGGTCGGAGCAGAATCCCGAGGACTGGTGGCAGGCGTCTCAGGCTGCGCTCGACGATCTCGGCGTGAAAGACGTTGCCGGAATCGGCCTCTCCGGCCAGATGCACGGCCTGGTCGTCCTCGACGATGCCGAGCAGGTTCTGCGTCCCGCAATCTTGTGGAACGACCAGCGGACAGCATCTGAATGCGTCGAGATCGAGGAGCGGGTCGGGCTCGAGAGGCTGATCTTCTTGACCGGAAACCGTGCGCTGCCCGGTTTCACCGCGCCGAAGCTCCTCTGGCTTCGCAACCACGAGCCCGAGACGTACGCGCGCATCGAGCACGTGCTCCTGCCCAAGGACTACGTCCGCCTGCGGCTTACGGGCGAGCGTGCAATCGATGCCGCGGATGCATCGGGCACGCTCCTGCTCGACGTTGCGAACCGCCGCTGGTCGGACGACGTCCTCGACGCGCTCGAGTTGCCGCTCGACTGGCTCCCGCCGGTGCTCGAATCGCCGGAGATCTCGGGTCGCACGGCCGCCGGCGTCGCTGTCGCCGCCGGTGCGGGAGATCAGCCGGCGGCCGCGCTCGGTGTCGGGATCGACGGGCCCGGTCCGCTCTCCGTGGTCCTCGGGACGTCGGGTGTCGTACTCGCCGCGCTTCCCGCCTACCAGGCCGACCCACAGGCGCGTGTGCACGCGTTCTGCCACGCCGTGCCGGGAGCCTGGCAGGCGATGGGCGTGATGCTCTCCGCGGCCGGCTCGCTGCAGTGGCTGCGCGACGTCACAGCGCCGGGCCTCGGCTTCGATACGCTGCTCGACGACGCGGCGCGCTGGGACCCGGGTGCCGAGGGGCTTGTCTTCCTGCCCTACCTCGCCGGCGAGCGGACACCACACGCCGACCCCGACGCGCGCGGCGCTTTTGTGGGGCTCGAGCTGCGGCACGACCGTGGTGCGCTCGTTCGCGCCGTGCTCGAAGGCGTCGCGTTCGGGCTCCGGGACTCGCTCGAGCTGTTGATCGAGCTCGGCGTCCAGGCCGACCGCGGCCGTGCTTCGGGCGGCGGAGCCCGCGGGCGTCTGTGGCTCGAGATCGTCGCCTCAGTGCTCGGCGTCCCGCTGGAGCTGACCGCAGTCGAGGAAGGCTCCGCCTTCGGCGCGGCGTTGCTCGGCGGTGTCGCCGGCGGGGTCTTCGCCGACGTGCACGACGCGGTGGCCCGCTGCGTTCGAGTCAAGGAGGTCGTCGAGCCCAACGCCGTGTGGGCGACGCGATACACAGAGCTGTACCCGAGCTACCGATCGTTGTATCCGACACTGAAGGGATGGCAGACATGAACACCCCCGTCAGATGGGGAATCCTCTCCACCGCCGACATCAACAAGCGGCTGATGCCAGGCGCGCAGGAGTCGGACGACGTGGAGGTTCTCGCGGTTGGGAGCCGCAACCTCGACCGTGCGCGCGTGTTTGGCGAGAAGTGGGGGATTCCGCGGGCCTATGGCTCGTACGAGGAGCTCCTCGCCGACCAGGACATCGAGGCGATCTACAACCCGTTGCCGAACACGATGCACTGCGAATGGTCGATCCGCGCTCTCGAAGCCGGCAAGCATGTCCTCTGCGAGAAGCCGATGAGCCGTCACCCAGCCGATGTCGAGGCCGCGTTCGACGCGTCCGAGCGCACGGGTCGGTTGCTCACCGAAGCGTTCATGTATCGACACAACCCGCAGACGAAGCGTCTGAAGGAGCTTGTCGACAGCGGCGCAATCGGCGAGTTGCGGTTGATCCGCTCGACGTTCAGCTATTCGCTCTACGACTCGGAAAACATTCGCCTGCGGACGGACGTCGAGGGTGGCTCGCTCATGGACGTCGGCTGTTACTGCGTCAGCGGCTCGCGGCTGCTCGGCGGCGAGCCCGAGGTCATCTCCGGTCAGCAGTTCGTCGGGCCGTCAGGTACCGACTGGGTCTTCGCCGGAACGATGAAGTTCCCCGACGGCGTGCTCGCGACCTTCGATTGCGGGACGACGTTGCCCGAGCGCGACGAGCTTGAAGCGGTTGGTACCGAAGGGTCGCTGTTCGTCGACGACCCGTGGCACTGTCTGAACCCTGTCATCGAGCTACGCCGCGGCGGCGAGGCGGAGCGGATCGAGCTCGAGCCAGTCAACTCGTACCGTCTCGAGATGGAAGATCTCGGTACCGCGATCAGGGGCCAGGGGACGCCGCTCCTCGGCCGCGAGGACGCGGTTCAGCAAGCGCGTGTGATCGACGCGTTGTTCCGGTCGGCAGAGACAGGCGCGGCGGTCAGCCTGACGTAAGGCGAACCGATCTCGGACGGCCAGCGTACTCCTGACGATTCCGTTTCACGAACGAAAGGAGCATCATGCGCATGGCACGTTTCGTCGTCGCGGCAATTGCTGTCGCCGGAGCTATGGCCGCAGCCTGGCCCGCTCTCGCCGGCACATCCACGTTGAAGGGCTCAGTCGGGCCCGGGTTCTCAATCCGCGTCAGCTCGAAGACGGTCGCGGCGGGGAAGGTGAGGCTCGTGGTGTCCGACAAGGCAGCGATCCACAACTTCCATCTTCGCGGGACCGGGGTGAACGTGAAGACCGGCATCGGCGCGATCGGGACCAAGACGTTTACGATCACCCTCCGGAAGGGCTCGACGTACCGCTACCTCTGCGATGTCCATCCCGACGAGCTACACGGAACCTTCAAGGCGACCTAGCTGGATCGATCCAGCACCCGACTCGAACAGGAGATGAAATGACGCGTAGGCACTTCGCTCTGATCGGCGTCCTCGCCGCAGTTGGCTTGGCGGCTGCAGGCTGTGGTAGCAAGAGTTCCAGCAGCACTCCGCCGCCGGCGACGACCACGCCGGCATCCACCGCGGAGGCTTCGAGCGGCGGCACGCTCGACGGTACCGTCGGTCCCGGCTTCACCATCGCGCTCACGAAGGGTGGGGCAGCCGTCACGACGCTCCCGGCAGGCAAGTACACCTTGAACGTCGACGACCTGGCCGACATCCACAACTTCCACCTCACGGGCCCCGGTGTCGACGTCTCGACCGACGTCGCAGCCAAGGGGAAGAAGACCTTCACGATCACGCTGAAAGCGGGCAGCTACCACTTCCAGTGCGATCCGCACTCGGCGTCGATGAACGGGGACTTCACCGTCTCGTAGCGCGGATCGAGTCGCCGCCGCCCGGCTGACCCGAGTGGCTCAGCCGAGCGGCAGCGGCTCGATTTCTCCGTCGGCGATCCGCCAGGCAGCGAGCTCATCGGTCCGCACGGTGTAGATCAGATAGGGCTTCCCCTCCCACAGGCCGATGTTCTCGACGTCGGTGCGGGACGGTCGGGGTGGCGACGAGAGGTGCGAGTGGAAGACGGCGAGCTCATAGCCATCGTCTTCCAGGAACCAAGTGTCGGGAGGAACGTCGAGCTCGAAGCGGTACGGCGACGCGGCGGCGTTCCGCCCGGCGATGTAGCGCTCCGCGACTCCGTCTTTGATGACCAGGAGGCCGCAGGCCTCGTTGGGTGCTTCTGCCGCTGCGTGCTCGCGTAGTGCCTCGCGCGTAGCGGCAGGCATTACCACCAGACGGTCTTCTCCATTGACTGCTCGATGTCGCGGGCGTCCCAGAAGTCGGCGGAGAGGTACTTCCAGCCGGCGTCCGCAAGGACGCAGACCACGACGGCGTCGTCGAGGTCGTCGGCCAGCTTGCGGGCGACGTGGACGACAGCACCGGCCGAGACGCCGCCGAAGACACCCTCGAGGTCGAGCAGCGCATGGAGGCCGGCGACCGACTCGGCGTTCGAGACGAGGACCTTCCGGTCGAGCTTCGCAACGTCGAGGATCGGCGGCACGTAGCCGTCCGCGAGGGAGCGGAGTCCCATCACGGGATCGCCCGGCAGCGGCTCGGCCGCGGCAACAACGATGTCCGGGAACGACTCGCGCAGCCGCTCGCCGGTCCCCATCAGCGTCCCACCGGTGCCGAGGCCCGCGACGAGGACGTCGACGCGATCGAGGGCCTCGGCGATCTCTGCGCCGGTTCCGTCATAGTGGGCGCGCGGATTCGCCTCGTTGCCGTACTGGAACGGCATGAACAGGCCGGGGTCGCGCGCGGCCAGCTCGAGCGCCATGCGTACGGCGCCGTTCGAGCCCTCTTCGGCCGGCGAGAAGACGATGTCGGCGCCGTAGAGGCGAAGCACGCGGATCCGCTCCTCGGTCGCGTTCTCGGGCATCACGCAGGTCAGCGGATAGCCTTTGAGCTTCGCGACGAGAGCGAGCGAGATTCCGGTGTTGCCGCTCGTCGGCTCGAGCAGTCGTCGTCCCGGCTCCAGCTCGCCGGTTGCCTCGGCGGCCTCGATCATCGCCTTCGCGACGCGATCCTTGATCGAGCCGGTGGGGTTCTGCCCCTCGAGCTTCGCGTACAGCCGGACGCTGGGTTTCGGCGACAGACGTCGCAGCTCCACCAGCGGCGTGTTGCCGACGAGCGAGAGCAGGTTGTCGGCGGTTTTCAGCACGAGCCGCCCGCCATTGCCGGGAGCAGGATCAGGGTTTGTCCCGCTTCGACGGGCGTCTCGAGGCCGTCGAGCGTGCGGACGTCCTCACCGCCGAGGTAGACGTTGACGAACGGAGCGACGCCGCCGTTCTCGAGCAGCTGCGCCCCGAGCGCCGGGTACCGAGCCGCGAGATCGTCGAGCAGCTCACGCACCGTGCTGCCGTCCGCTTCGACTTGGCGAGCGCCGCCAACCTCGCCCCGCAACGTGGGGGGAATGCGAACAGCCGTCACGAGGCAACTCCGCGTCCCGCGAGGTTGCAGAATTCGACATAGTCGATGTACTCGGTGATCGTAGGATGCTCGCCACAAACCGGGCAGGTTGGATCGCGTTTCACGCTCACCTCGTCGAATGTCGTATGGAGGGCGTCGAACAGGAGCAGACGTCCGGTCAGCGTTTCGCCGATGCCGAGGATCAGCTTCAACGCCTCGCTCGCCTGCAGCGAGCCGACGATCCCGGGCAGGACACCGAGGACGCCACCTTCCGCGCAGCTCGGAGCGAGCTCCGGCGGCGGCGGACTTGGGAAGAGACAGCGGTAGCACGGGCCAGCTCCGGGCTCGAGGACGGTGACTTGCCCTTCGAAGCGGTAGATCGAGCCGTGGACGACAGGGATGTCGTGCCACACCGATGCGTCGTTGACGAGGTAGCGCGTAGGGAAGTTGTCGGCGCCGTCGACGATGACGTCCCAGCCGGCCCCCACGATGCGCTCGACGTTGTCCGACGTCAGCCGTTCCTCGAACGGGACCACCGTGACGTCCGGGTTGAGAGCCTCGATCGTACGCTTTGCGGACAGAACCTTCGGGTCGCCGAGCCGCTCCGTCGAGTGCACGATCTGGCGCTGCAGGTTCGAGTCGTCGACGACGTCCGCATCGACGATGCCGAGCGTGCCTACACCCGCGGCCGCGAGATAGAGCGACGCCGGCGAGCCGAGCCCGCCCGCACCGATCAGCAGCACGCGAGCGTTCAGGAGCTTCTGCTGCCCCTCGTCGCCGACCTCGGGGATCAGTAGATGACGGCTATAGCGGGAGCGCTGCGCGGGCGTCAGCGACTTCGGCGTCGTGAACTCGTAGCCATTGCGCTTCCAGTCCGTGAAGCCGCCTGTGACGGAAACGACATCCGTGTAGCCGAGCTCGGCGAGTGCCTTGGCCGCGAATGCAGAGCGCGAGCCGACGGCGCAGTAGACGAAGATCTCGCGGCCCTTGTCCGGGGCGAGCCCTTCGATGCGCGATTCGAGGTTGCCTCGCGGAATGTGGAGGGCGCCCGGAATATGACCTTCCTGCCACTCGTCGAGCTCTCGCACATCGAGGAAGAGCGGCGACTCGGCCTGCCCGAGGCGTTCGTGCGCGTGAACAGTGTCGATCTCGTCGATCTCGGCCTTGGTTTGTGCGAGAAGTTCTCTGTAGGTCAGCATTACTTTCCCGAATATAGCAACCGGGCGGTGTGATCTCCCAGTCGCCTCTCAGAGGGCGATAGAGGCTCGAACGCCGCGCGCTGCCGCGATGTTCCCGGCTACCCTCGGCGACGTGACCCCGCGAATTCGTGTCGGAGCAATTGTTTCGGTAGTCGCCCTCTCGGCGGCCGCCGCGGTCGTGGGATTCGCGGCGCGTTCGGGTGGCGAGCCGCCGTCTTTGGCGAGCGATCTGAAACCAAGGGTTGGTGCACCGCCGCTCGCACTCGACTTCGGTGTGCGCGTAGACCCCGAGGCCGTCGACCTGCGGCGGGCGCTCTCGCTCTACACCCAAAGACACCGCAAGCAGGCTGCCGGGGTGTTCGCCGCGTACGACTCACTGGAAGCGCAGGTGGGACAGGCGGCAGCCGCGTGGCCGAAAGGCTCGCTGACGCGATTGACCGCGCTCGCTGCGGCCAACCCACGCAGCGGTCTCGTCCAGGTGAACCTCGGGCTGGCGCGGCTCTGGGCCGGTCGGCCCGGGTCGATAGAGGCCTGGAGGCAAGCGGCCGCCGTTCAACCGGATTCCCCCTACGCGGTCACGGCGGACAACCTGCTCTACCCGCGCTTCAACCGGAACCTGCCGACGTTCGTCCCGGCCGAGCCGATACCGGCGGATCTGGCGCTGGAGCTCGACGGAAGGTCTCCGCCGGAGCAGCTTGCGATCCTGCGGGGTAACGCGTCGACCGGCTCGGTGAAGGCGAAGCTCCTCTACGGCGTGGCGCTCCAGCGACTGTTCCGACCCGTCTCGGCGCGCCGCGAGTTCGACCGTGCGGCGAAGCTCGCGCCGAACGATCCCGAGACGCTGACCGCGGCGGCGGTCGCTCGTTTCGACAAGGCGCATCTGTCGGCCTCGTTCTCGCGTCTGGGGCCGCTCACGCGTCGTTTTCCGCATGCGGCGACCGTCCGCTTCCACCTTGGGTTGCTCCTGCTCTGGACAGGCTCGGTCAAGGCAGCCGAGAAGCAGCTTCGTCTGGCGACGACCGTCGAGCCGGGTTCGCCGCTTGCGCGCGAGGCGGCACGGTTCCTCGCGACGCTGAAGGGCGTGTCCCGTTCGTGAGGGATTTCGTTGACGTGGGCCGTTGCTGTGGCTAGCGTGGCAGCCCACGGACGAAGGGGATCGACTTGACCGTTGCGGATCCCGAGAGCACGCCTCGCGGCCCCGTCGAGCTACTCGACACCGAAGAAGCGCGGACACTCCTCGAAACCGGCCGTGTGACCGGCCGGCTCGACGCCGAGGAGATCACCATTGCGCTCGACGAGCTCGATCTCGAGCCGGGCCAGATGGACGAGTTCTATGCAGCCCTCGAGGATGCTCAGATCGAGGTCGTCCAGCCGCAAGAGGAGGAGGCCGAAAAGAGATCCTCCGACTTCGACACCGGCGCCGAGGTGTCCACCGACACGCTGCAGCTCTTCCTCAAGGACATCGGCAAGGTTCCGCTGCTCACAGCTGCGCAGGAGGTGGAGCTGGCCAAGCGGATAGAGCGTGGCGAGCACCTCGCGAAGCAGGCGATGGTCGAGGCGAACCTGCGGCTCGTCGTCTCGATCGCGAAGCGCTACCGGAACCAGGGGCTGCCGTTTCTCGACCTCATCCAGGAAGGCACGATCGGTCTGGTGCGGGCGGCGGAGAAGTTCGACTGGCGCAAGGGCTACAAGTTCTCGACCTATGCCACATGGTGGATCCGACAGGCGGTTGCTCGTGCGATTGCCGACAAGGGACGGACGATCCGGATGCCGGTGCATGTCGTCGAGAAGCTGAACCGCATCCATCGTTCCGAGCGAAAGCTGCGCGGCGAGCTGTCACGTGAGCCGTCGATTCTCGAGATCGCACTCGACCTCGACCTCGCGGTCGAGGAGGTGGAGCAGATCCGGCGTAGCGCCCAGACGCCGGTGTCGCTCGAGAAGCCGGTCGGCGACGACGACGAGTCCGAGCTCGGGCACTTCATCACCGACAGCTCGGCGCCGCTCCCGGACGAGGCGGCCGAGACGGCGCTCCGCCGCGAGGCGCTCCGCGCGATCCTTTTCAAGCTCTCGGATCGGGAGCGTCAGGTGCTCGAGCTTCGCTACGGGCTCGACGGGCAGCAACCGCGAACGCTCGACGAGGTCGGTCGCGCATTCAACGTGACGCGTGAGCGGATTCGCCAGATCGAGCACCAGAGCCTGAAGAAGCTGCGCGCCTTCGCGGAGTCCGAGTCGGTCCGCGACGTTGCCTGACGGCTGAGTACGGGCTACGCGCCGTCGAGCCCCAGCTCTGCCAGCTGTCCCGCTAACACCTCGCGATCGTCGGCGTCTGAGACTGCCGCGAGTTCGGCGCGGGCCAGGTCGGCGTTCCGCTGCGCCTCGGGTCGGCTCGCGGCTGCGAGTTGCGCCCGCGCGAGAATCTCGAAGGCCGAGGCGAGATCCCAGTCGTCGTGGGCGTCGGGTTCGGACCGGACGAGCTCGAGACAGCGATTCGCGTGGTGAAGGGCGGGCTCGGCGCGGCCGAGTGCCGCGTACACACGCGCGCACTGGCTCTCGCCGCGTGAGCGATTCGCCGCCGACCCGACCTCGCCCCAGTGGTGTCGGGACGCGTGGGCCGCGTGCAGAAGCTCGTCGTCCTGGACAGCGTCCGGTCGTCGAGTTCGAGAAGACGCCAGGTACGGTTGAAGAGGTTGACGGCGAGGCGCCGATGGGTGGCCCCGTCGACGGCGTCGACCGTCAGATCGTTCATCTGATCGCCCGGCTCGGGCACTCTGCCCCGGCGAGTACGACCGGTAGCCGGTCTCGGGTCGATGCGTACGGGCCGGAGGAGACCGAGCTCGTCGTAGCTCCTGAGGGCTTTCGCCGACAGTCCCGAGGTGCGTGCGATCTTCCCGATCGTCATGAGGCGCTTGTCCGTAGACCGTACGGTTTGCCCCGGGGGGAAGGTCAAGCCCCGGCTAGACTGCCCGGCCGTGACCCGGTCGCATGAATCTCTCGTTGCCGGACTCTCCGAGCTGATCGCGATCCCGTCGATCAGCGCCGACCCCGAGCACCGTGGCGACGTGCAGCACGCCGCGGAGTGGGTTGTCGCGCGGATCCGGCAGGCAGAGGGCGATGCTGACGTTGTCGATTGGCACGGCAGTCCACTCGCGATCGGTGAGGTCCGCGCGTCGCAGGCGCCGGAGCAGGCGCCGACGATCCTCTGCTACGCGCATTTCGACGTGCAGCCGCCCGACCCGGTCGAGCTCTGGGAGTCGCCGCCGTTCGAGCTGACCGAGCGCGACGGCTGGCTCTACGCACGCGGTGTGGCCGACGACAAGGCCCATCTGTTCATGCTCCTCGACGCCTGCGAGTCGCTCGCGTCGGCAGGCGAGCTGCCGGTGAACGTCCGTTTTGCCTGCGATGGTGAGGAGGAGACGGGTGGCGACTCGATCGTCGACTGGCTCGAGCAGGACGAGCGTGGCGCGGACGCGGCGATCGTCCTCGATGGCGGGATGCTTCGCCGCGATGTGCCGGCGGTCGAGATCGGGCTGCGCGGCGTCTGCTACTTCCACGTTACGGTTCGAACCGGTGAGCGCGACCTGCACTCGGGGATGTATGGCGGTGTCGCACTCAACGCCTTGCACGCTCTGAACCGCGCGTTGGCCGGCGTTCTGGCCGGGCCGAACGGTCTTCTGCCCGAGCCGCTCCGGGTCGGGATCACGCCGCCGACTAGCGAGGAGCTCGTCAGCTGGGCGCAGTTGCCAGACGCGGCCGATGAGGTGGACGGCCAGGGCGCGAAGCCGATGGACGCGGCCGCGCTCGACGAGTTCTACGTTCGCACCTGGGCAGAGCCTGCGGTCGACGTCAACGGCATCGAGGGCGGTTCGCCGCGCCTCCAGAAGACGGTGATCCCGGTAGAGGCATGTGCCAACGTGTCGATGAGGCTCGCGCCGGGCCAGCAGACCTCCGTCGTCGCTCCGGAGTTCCAGCGACTCGTCCGCGAGGCAGCGCCTCCCGGAGCCGACGTCGAAGTCGAGTTGTGGACGAAGGGCGAGCCGGGGCTCGTCACGCCGGACTCGCCGGCGATCCGGATCACGCAGGACGTGTTCGAGGAGACGGTGGGTACGCGGCCGCTGCTGATCCGCACCGGCGGCTCGATCCCGATCGTGACGACATTGACCGAGCGCGGTATCCCGGCGATCGTCACGGGCTTCACGCTCAGCGAGTCCAACATCCACTCCCCGAACGAGCGGATTCCAGCGGCGTATCTCGATCTCGGCGTCAGAACCGTACGTGAGCTGTTCCTCCGACTTGCCCAGCTTGGCTAGCTCCTCCTCCCAGTCAACTGCGGACCAGTCAACTGCAGGCCATTCACCTGCAGGTCGCGCGCCGTTCGCGACCTCGCTCGCCGAGGAGCTTGCCGCAGACGTGCTCGACCGCTTTCTCCGCTATGTCCGCATCGATACCCAGTCCGACGTGGCGAGCACCACCTATCCGAGCACGGCGAAGCAGCTCGATCTGTCCCGCCTGCTCGTCGCCGAGCTACGTGCGATCGGGCTCGAAGACGCACGGCTGACCGACTACGGCTACGTCTTCGCATCCCTTCCCGGCGCAGTTGAGGAGCCGGTTGTCGGGTTGCTTGCGCACGTCGACACGTCCACGGAGTG
>JBBQPW010000024.1:0-14653 GCA_038216845.1 Gaiellales bacterium
GCCCCGCGAGCCAGATCAGGTTCACGAGCGGCTTCACGAACACGCGGAAGTCGACTGTCCCATTCTGGTCGATCTGCTCGGCGATGACGAAGATGTCCTCGCCCGTCAGGTAGTTCGTCTTGATCCCGACCTCGTTCGAGACCTGGCCGGCGGGCTCGGTGTAGGAGTTCTTGCCCGACTTCACGGTGCCGACCGTCTTCGATCCTCGCTTGATGTCGAGTACTGCGCGAACCTCGGACGCGTTGGCGCTGCTCGAGTGCTCGAGTGCTCGATACGTGAGTGTGTAGACGCCGACGGAGAGCGATTGCCCACGCGCGAGCTTCTTGTCCGTGACGTGCTGATAGGCGCTCGAGCCCGCGATGCCGATCGCCAGCAGGACGATGGCCGCGTGGACGATGTAGCCCCCGTAGCGGCGCCGGTTCCGGGCGATCAGCGACGAGAACGCGCGAGGCCATGGCTCACTCGACAGCGCGTGGCGGGCGCGTGTCCCGCGGACGAACTCGAGCCCGATCGTCCCGAGCACAAACGCCGAGAACGTGTAGGCGATCAGTCCCGGTGTCGAGGAGCCGGCGCCAAGGGCGATGAGAACGACGCCGGTCACGACCGCAACGCCTGCGGGCCAGGCAAACGTCTTCCCGAGACCACGTAGCGACGCGCGACGCCAGGCGATGAGCGGCCCGATGCCCATGAGCAGCAGCAGCGGCAGCCCGAACGAGCGCAGGAAGAAGTCGTAGTACGGCCGGCCGACGACGCGCGCCTCGCCGCTGACCGCCTCGGTGATGATCGGCCAGGTAACGCCCCAGAGAATGGTCAGGCAGAGGGCGACGAGCAGCAGGTTGTTGTAGAGGAAGGTCGCCTCCCGCGAGACGAGCGATTCGAGGCGCGTCGTCGTCTTGAGCAGCGGCAGGCGGTAGAAGATGAGGCCGATCGTCAACACCACGACGACGACGATGAAGCCGAGGAACCAGCCGCCGATCGCACTCTGCGTGAACGAGTGGATCGAGCTCACGATCCCCGATCGCGTGAGGAAGGTGCCGAAGAGCGAGAGGCAAAACGCCAGCGACACCAGGATGACGTTCCAGATCTTGAGCATCCCGCGCTTCTCCTGGATCATCACCGAATGGAGATAGGCGGTGGCCACGAGCCAGGGCATGAGGGCGGCGTTCTCGACCGGATCCCAGGCGTAGTAGCCGCCCCAGCCGACCTCTTGATAGGCCCAGTGGGCGCCGAGGAGCTGGCCGATGCCGAGCGCCGTCCATGCGATGAGCGTCCAACGGCGTGTCGCGACGATCCAACGCTCGTCGGTCTGGCCGGAGAGCAGCGCACCCATCGCGAATGCGAACGGGATCGTCAGGCCCACATAGCCGAGGTAGAGCAGCGGCGGATGCGCGACCATGTACGGGTTCTGGAGGCTCGGGTTGAGCCCCGCTCCTTCGAACGACGCGCGCTGCGTCGAGAACGGGCTTGCGACCACAACCAGCATCCAGGCGAAGAACGTGGCGACCCCGGCGATCACCGGAACGACCCACACCACGAGCTCGCGCGATCGGCGATTCAGCCAGACTGCGAGCGCTCCCAACCCGGTCAGGACGAGCAGCCAGAGCAGCAGAGATCCCTCCTGCCCGCCCCAGAAGGCGGAGACCGCATACCCGGTCGGGAGCGCGCGACTCGTGTGCGACGCGACGTAGGTGAACGCGAAGTCGCGACGGATCAGGGCAACGACGAGGACAGCCGAGGCGACCACCGTCGAACCGAATGCCGCGATCAAGGCGTTTCGGGCAGACACACCGAGGCGCCTACGGCGGAGTATCGCGGCGGCGGAACCTGCGATCAGCGCGTAGACGACGAGGCCGAGCGAGACGACCAGCGCGGCGCGACCGAGCTCCGGCAAGCTAACGCCCTTGGGGCTTGGCGGTGTAACGCGACGGGCATTTCGTCAGCAACGAGCCGGGAATTCCCACGAACATACCGTTCCGAGGCGTCCCGTCGACGATGATCTCGCGACCGACCCTGAACTGCTCGGACACCTCGCCAGTGTAGACGACAGCGATCGCTGTCCCGGCCTTGCCCGAGCCGCGGTCGCGCAGCCGGAAATGGAGCCCAGCGCCGTGAGCATCACCGGTGACCGGTCCGACGACGACGCCTGAGAGCGTGATCCGGCCAGTGTGACCGGGGAGCTGACTGGGCCGAAGGGCAGGCGTCCCGCCGCCGGCGATCGACGTATAGAGGAGGAAGACCGCGAGGACCGCCGCAATCGAAAGGGCAATCACCAGCCGAGCGGGTGAACTCCGGCGAGGCACTCCTGGAGTCTACGCGCAGGTCAGTAGAACCAGCAGGTTAAGAACCTCTAACTCAATGACCACGCGCTGGCTGGGCGTGGTGGTCGAGCGCGATGCAAGGACGCAGGTCGCCCCGATACGAGACGTATCGGGGCGACCGAGGACGCAGCAGCGCGCCGAGCAGCGCGACCAGACGACACGCTGCTCATTGTGTTAGAGGTTCTACGCCGCCCTGAACTCTGACACGTTCTCTCTCCTGCCGGGCTGCCTGGCGGGGATTCGATACCCGTGGTCCTCGCACAAGGAACCAGGTGTGTCCTCGGTGAGAGCGTCGCAGTAGCCCTTCCCGTAGGCCGCGCGCATGAACGCCGAAACCACCTCGAGGTTCCACTCGGTGACGTCCGCTGCCTCGCGCCAGAGATCGGTCAGGCGGAGGTCGATGTCGAGCTCGAGAAGGTCGATGCGGGTCGGTGCAATCATGCAGAACAGAGTACGAGGGGGTCCGGACGGAGTACGCGTAGGCGAGCGACCTCTCTCTAGGATCGACCGGTGGCCGCCGTTCTCCTCGCGCTCGCCTCGTCGATCACCTGGGGTGTCGCAGACTTCTCCGGCGGGATGCTCACGCGTCGTCTGCCACTCGCGACGGTGACAGTCGGCTCCCAGGCAGCCGGATTCGTGCTCCTGCTCGTGCTGCTCGCCTTCTCACCTGGTCTCTCTTGGCACTCGACGTGGCTGGGCGCGATCGGTGGACTCGGCGGTGGTGCGGGGCTCGCGTGTTTCTACGCAGCGCTTGCGCGCGGGACGATGAGCATCGTCTCGCCGATCACCGCCTGCAGCGCGATCGTGCCTGTCGCGCTCGCGCTCGGAGCCGGCGAGAGACCTTCCTCACTCGCACTCGCAGGTTGCGGAATCGCGGTCGGCGGCGCGGTGCTCGCATCGGTCGAAGAACGATCGTCGAGCGAGCGCGGCCGGAGCGACGCGATCGTCCTCGCGGTCACGGCTGCGCTCGCAATCGGAGTGTTCCTCTACTTTCTCGGCCGCGGGTCGCAGAGCGGCTCCGCGTTGTCGACGCTGGTCGGTGCGCGGATCGGCTCACTGACGCTTCTCGCAGTATGGGCAGTCGCAACAGGTTCCGCGCTGAAACCGACAGGGCGGTCCGCCGCGCCAATCGCTCTCGTCGGTCTCGCCGACGTTGGCGCGAACGCACTCTTCGTCGTTGCGAGCCAACACGGGCTGATAGCTGTCGTGTCGGTGCTGGGCTCAATGTTCCCGATCGTCACTGTCGCGCTCGCGCATCTCGTCCTGCACGAGCGGATCTCGCGCGTCCAGCGAGCCGGTGTCGCAATCGCCTCGATCGGCGTCGCGATCGTGGCGGCGGCATGATGACGGGGTGAAAGCGCGACTCGGACCAGGGCGTCTGCCGTCGCGCGAGAGCCCGGAGGAAGCGGTCGAAATCCTCCTTGCGAGCGGCTACAGCGCCTGCGAGATCGACTTCGAGGGCGGCTTCTGGATGGACTACACGTTTGCCGAGCGGCTCGGGGACGTGGCGCGCGACGCCGGCATCGCTCTGTCTCTACATGCGCCGCTGTTCGGGTTCATGGGACACCTCGATGCGACCGGCCGGAAGTGGTCGTCGGCGGTAGGCGCACTCGACCGGAGCGCCGGCATCGCGGCCGCCTGCGGCGCGGCACCGGTCGTCTTCCACCCCGGCTTCCTGCTCGGCCGGACGCGGGACGACGCGCTCGACTCGGTCGTCGAGCAGCTCGGCACGCTCCGCACGCGACTCGAGGAGAAGAACCGGGCCGTGCCGTTCGGCGTCGAGGTGATGGGCCGCGTCCGCGACCTCGGCTCGCTTGACGATGTGCTCGAGATTGCATCCCGCGTCCCATGGGTCCGCCCCGTGCTCGACTTCGCGCACATGCACGCGACGAGCGACGGCGCTTATCTCGACGCTGACCCGTTCGTGGCCGCACTCGCTCGGGCCGACGCCGTCCTCGAGCCGGGAGCGCCGTTCCACATTCACTTCTCGGACATCGCCTACGCGAACCGTAACGAGACGAAGCATCTCGCGTACGGCGAGGGCACGCTCAGGGCCGAGCCGCTCCGCGATGCACTCACACGCTTTGACCGTTCCGCAACCGTGATCTCCGAGTCGCCGGACGAGGAATCGACACAGGCGATCCGGCGGATCCTGGAGACCTAGTCTCTGCACCATCTCTCTGGGCCAGCTCTCTGGGCCAGCTCAGCCGAAGAAGACGAACGGCCGCACGAGATGCGAGTCGATCGCCGAGTCCCACACGACAGCGCCTCCGGCCTCGACCTCCCCGTGGAGACGCGCGGCAAGAGCGTCGGCCTCCTCGCGAGTCGCTGCACCGACGATCAGATGGGTCCACCGCCGTACAGGCTCGTAGCCGTCGTGCTCGAGCGTTTCAGCCAGTTTGGTCGCCTGCGAGTGAGACCGACAGGTGACGCGAACCTCCCAGGGCGCATAGCCGTGATCCAGCGCCTCTTCCTCCCAGGTCTCCTCCAAGGGCTCCTCGTTGTCCCAGCGCTCCTCCGTCACGAGCCAGTGCTCCACGCGGCTCTCAACAGCCTCGATCCCATGGTGGCGGAGCTCCGAGCCGATCAGCGAATGTGCGTGATCGGCCTGACGGCGCGTGTTGGCGTAGACGAACAGGTTGTTGTCCTCTCCAGACACCGCAAGGTGTTGACCACTGAGCGCCTTCGCGAGCTCCTCTCCGTCGGGGCCGAACTCGTGACCGAGGAGGCGGGAGAAGGCACCCCGCGACTCATCGTCCTCGAGCACGACACGAACACGCCAGTCGTCTGCCATCCCGTGAGAATAGGCGATACGCCGAGTGTGTCCTCGGATGCATTGCGGTCTCCCCCTCGCTCTCGTCGCAGTTCCATACGATGGGAGCAGTGCTCGACCCGAAAATCTTCAAGGCGTACGACGTACGCGGCATCTATCCCACCGAGCTCGACGAAGAGGGCGCCTACGCGATCGGGCGCGCCTACGTCGAGCAGTTCGAGCCCCGCTCGATCGCGGTCGGTCGCGACACACGCGTGTCGTCGCCGACGATCGCCACGGCCGTGATCGAGGGAGCCGCCGACGCAGGGGCCGACGTCCTCGATCTCGGGCTGGTCGGCACGGAGATGGTGTATTTCGCAGTCGGCGACGGCGGGCTCGAAGGTGGCGTCTGCGTCACTGCGTCGCATAATCCAAAGCAGTACACCGGCATGAAGATCGTCCGGCGGGGGGCCCTGCCGGTAGGCGGCGAGTCTGGCCTGCTCGAGATCCGCGACCGTGCCGTCGCCGGGTTTGGCCCGGCGACGAAGCGCGGAACGGTGGGCGACCTCGACGTCTGGCCCGGCTTCGTCGAGAAGGTCCTGTCGTTCATCGATGTCGACGCGATCCGCCCGCTCCGCGTCGTGATCGATGCCGCAAACGGCATGGCCGGCACGATGCTCCCGCCGGTACTCGCGCGTCTGCCGATCGAGGCGATGGCCTGCTACTTCGAGCCCGACGGGACGTTCCCGAACCACGAGCCCAACCCGCTGCTGCCCGAGAACCGCGAGTTCATCGTGCAGAAGACGCGCGAGTCTGGTGCCGATCTCGGAGTGGCGTACGACGGCGATGCCGACCGCTGCTTCTTCGTCGACGACACCGGCGAGTTCGTCCCCGGGGACTTCGTCACCGCCCTCCTCGCGCAAGCCATCCTCGCAAAGGAGCCAGGCGGCAAGATCCTGTACGACGTGCGCGCGAGTTGGGCGGTGCCACGGGCGATCGAGGCGGCGGGTGGTATTCCGATCATGAGCCGCGTGGGCCACGCGTTCATCAAGCTCCGCATGCGACAAGAAGCGGCCGTGTTCGGCGGCGAGGTCTCCGCACACTATTACTTCCGCGATTTCACCCAGGCCGACTCCGGCGTGGTTCCGTTCCTGGTCATGCTCGAGTTGCTCTCGCGGAGTGGCAAGAAGCTCTCCGAGCTGCTCGCACCGTTCTTCGACCGGTATTTCCTCACCGGCGAGATCAACACCCCGGTCGCCGATGTCCCACTCAAGCTGCAGGAGTTGAAGGAGCGCTACGCCGCGGTTGGCGGTCGGATCTCCCATCTCGACGGCCTCTCCGTGGAGTTCGACACCTGGCATTTCAATGTCCGCCCGTCCAATACGGAGCCGCTCCTGCGCCTGAACCTCGAAGCGCTGTCGGACGCCGAGATGGAGGCGCGACGCGACGAGGTTCTCGAGCTCATCCGGTCGTGACCTCCGACCCGCTCGAGCTCGGCCGCGTCACCGGCCGGCGGCCACCGTTCAAGTACTCAGCGCTCACGCGAGCGTGGTTCTCAGACACGGATGCCCAGGGCGTCGTCTACTACGGCCGGTATCTCCCCTACTTCGACCACGCTCGTACCGAGTACCACCGATATCTCGGACACATCGCTCTTGGCGATGCGGAGTTCGTGATGCGTGCCTCGTCGGTCGAGTACCACGCGCCGGCGCGCTTCGACGAGCTGATCGAGGTCTTCATCCGGATCGCACGGATCGGTCGGACGAGCATGACCTACGAGGGCGCTGCGTATCGGCTCCCGGATGACGTGTTGATGGTGACCGCAACGCAGACCGTCGTTCTCGTCGATCGGCAGGAGAGGCGTCCGGCGCCGATCCCGGACGAGCTCCGCAGTCATGTACGCAGCTTCGAAGGAAGCGACCTCGGCGAATGAGCGGTTCGCGTGACGAGGTAGACAGGATCATCGAGCAAGGTGGCGATGCGGACGATGTGCTGCGCGCGGTCGTCGCGGCGCTGATAAGCGAGCCGGAGATCGGCTGGGCGGGGATTCGCTTCCTCGAAGCAGGTTCCCTCGTCCTCGGACCATCAGCCGGCACCCCGGACGAGCCCAGACGCCACCCGACTCCCATTGCGTTCCGGGGTGATCGGATCGGCGAGCTCGTCGTCGACGGCGCCGCCAACCGTGCACTCCTCGATCACGTCGCAGCGCAGATCTCGCCGTACGTCCTGCTCGGTTGGGACACGGGCGGCAACGCCTGGGAACCCTAGACGCGTTCCCAACACGACTTCCAGTCGGCCGCCGCGCGCCCGGTCGCCAGAGACGGCCGGGCGCCGCAACGGTTCCCACTCCCCTATCAAGGTTGTAATCACCCTCCTGCGCAGGGCAATCCCTCATGCGAGTGACGTCTCCCTCGGGCGAGGTACTCCTTTGCGTACGCTGAGCTCGATGGCCGAGCAGTGGCAGAGCGTGCGGCTCGATGAGGTCGAGACGATCTCGATCACTGGCGCGGGGGTCAACTGGCGCCCGCTTCGTCGAACGCTCGGTGTGGAGGCGTTCGGCATCAATGCCTATGTCGCGACGGCTGCGGGCGACCACGTCGTCGAGGAGCACTCGGAGGCGAACCTGCGGCACGAAGAGGTCTACATCGTGCTCAACGGTCATGCCACCTTCACGCTTGCGGGCGAGACGCTCGACGCGCCGGCCGGCACGGTCGTCTTCATCCGCGACTCCGACATTCGGAGGAGCGCGGTCGCCGTCGACGCTGGGACGTCCGTATTGGCCATCGGCGGCAAGGCGGGAGAGGCCTACTCGCCGTCGCCGTGGGAGTGGTACTTCTACGCCGAACGCTTCCGCCCGACGGAAGACTGGGCCGGCGCCGTCGCGTTTCTCGAAGATGGTGCCGAGCGGTACCCCGACCACTCCGGGATGCTCTACTCGCTCGCCTGCTACGAGGCCCTCGCAGGGCGACACGACCACGCGCTCGCGCATCTCACACGAGCGGTCGAGCTCGAGCCGAAGGTCGCAACGTGGGCGGCGGACGACGACGACCTCGCGTCGATCCGCGAGCTGCCGGGATACCCCTCGTAGCGAGTCGCCCGCACAACGTCATTTCCTCACACGTCGCCGTCCGCGGTTGACGGCGGCCACGGCCCGAGCGGCCGGCCGATCTCCCAATGATGACCGAATGGATCGACGATACGACCGAGACGCCATCCGTGCTCGTCGGTGACGGCGCTCACCTCGGTCGCACCGGCAGCGATCGCGCGTCGCACTGCGGTATCCGGATCGGGCACGGTCAAGAGCATCCTGACCGTCCCGCCTCCGAGCGACTGCGGGCTGAAGTTGAGATGGGACGGTGACTCGTCGGCGACCCAGAACGTTCCGCCCCCGAGCGAGAGCTGGGCGACGACCGCCTCGTGCCCGTCGGCGCCACCCACCCGGTAAATCTCGCGAGCACCGAAGGCTTCTTCGTAGAACGCGACAGCCGCGCGGCCACGCCTCACCGAGAGTTGCGGCGACAGCGAAACCTCACGAGACCGGTCGCTGCTCTGATCCTCTGCCACGTCAGCCGACCGGGGTCATCCTGTAGGCGTCGAACACGGCCTCGAGGTTCCGCAGCGCGGTGAGCAGGGCCCGCAGGTCCTTGGTGTCGCCGAGCTCGGCCGTGTACCAGTTCCGCGCCATCCCGTCGTCGACGGTACCCCCGTAGGAGACGATGTTCGCGCCGTGCTCGGAGAACGTGCGGGCGACGTCCTCGAGCAGCCGCGCTCGGTCCCAGGCCTCGACGGCGATCTGCACGCGGAAGCTCGTCGTCGCACCGCCGTCCCACTCGACCGAGGTGAACCGCTCCGGGTTGCGCATCAGCGACTTCACGTTCGGGCAGTCCTTGCGGTGGATCGTGATGCCGCGGCCGAGCGAGATGTAGCCGGCGATTGTGTCTCCAGGAACCGGGGTGCAGCATTTTGCGACCCGGACGAGGACGTCTTCGACACCCGGAACGATGATGCCGACAGTTTCGCCCGCGACCGTCGAGCGCGACTTTGCCGGCTTCCGCGTGAACGCCGGCTCCTCGACGACTCCCTCCGACTTGAGGCGGTGTAGCACCTTGTTCACGATCTGGCCGGCGCCGAGCTTCCCGGAGCCGAGCGCTACGTAGAAGTCCTCTGCCTTCTTGAAGCCGGTCTCGCGGATCACCTGTGCGAGTACGCTCGACCCCTGGAGCTTCCGATAGGGCAGGTTCTGCGCCTTGAGCGCCTGGTCGAGCGCGTCGCGGCCCTTCTGCTCCAGCTCCTCGCGCGTCTCGCGCTGGTACCACTGCCGGATCTTGTTGCGCGCACGCGACGAGGCGGCGAGGCCGAGCCAGTCGCGCGAGGGGCCGCGGCCCGACTTCGACGTGAGGATCTCGACGAAGTCGCCGTTCTTCAGCTTGTAGTGGAGCGGGACGATGCGGCCATTGACCTTCGCGCCCACCGTCCTGTGGCCGACATCGGTGTGGACGGCGTACGCGAAGTCGATCGGTGTTGCGCCGGAGGGAAGCGTCTTGACCTCGCCCTTCGGCGTGAAGACGTACACCTCGTCGTCGAACAGGTCGGTGCGGAGCGTTCGCATGTACTCGGCCGCGTCCTGCTCCTCGCCCTGCGAGTCCATCAGCGACTTGACCCAGACGAGCCACCCGTCATCGCCCTTCGCACCCTTGCCCCGCTTGTACAGCCAGTGCGCGGCGACGCCGAACTCGGCCTCCTCGTGCATCTCCCGCGTGCGCAGCTGAATCTCGAGCGGCGTGCCGGACGGCCCGATCACCGTCGTGTGGAGCGAGCGGTAGCGGTTGAGCTTCGGCATCGCGACGAAGTCCTTGAAACGGCCGGGCATCGGCTTCCACAACGAGTGGATCAGCCCGAGGGCGCCGTAGCAGTCGCGCGTTCCCTCCTCGCCCGCGCGCTCCACGATGACGCGCATCGCTGTCAGGTCGTAGATCTCGTTGAACTCGCGGCCCTTCTTCGCCATCTTGTCGTAGATCGAGTAGAAGTGCTTCGCGCGACCTGCGATGTCCGCGGGGATGTCGGCCTTCTCGAGCTCGGTACGCAGCGTCTCGGCCGCCTTGTCCACCTGAGCGTCGCGATCGGCGCGCCGATCGGCGACCATCGCCTTGATCTCGGCGAACTTGCGCGGGTGGAGCACCTGGAACGAGAGATCCTCGAGCTCCCATTTAAGGTGGTGGATACCGAGGCGGTGGGCGAGCGGAGCGTAGACCTCCAGCGCCTCCTTCGCCTTCTGAACCTGCTTCTGCTTCCCGAGGTACTCGATCGTGCGAAGGTTGTGGAGCCGGTCGGCGAGCTTGATCAGGATGACGCGCACGTCCTGCGCCATCGCCACGATCATCTTCCGGTAGTTCTCCGCCTCGGATTGCTCGCGGCTCTGGAACGTCGTGCGCGTGAGCTTGGTGACGCCTTCCACCAAGTGCGCGATCTCGTCCCCGAACTCGGCACGGACATCGTCGAGCTCCGCGCTCGTGTCCTCGACCACGTCGTGCAGGAGCGCCGCGGCGATGGTCTGCTCGTCGAGATGGAGCTGCGCGCAGATCTGCGCGACCGCGAGGGGATGGTGGATGAACTCCTCGCCCGAACGCCGAACCTGCCCGCGGTGATGGAGCTCGGCAAAGTCGAACGCGCGGCGGATCAGCCCCCGGTCGACGCCCGGGTTGTAGCTCTCCACGATCGAGATCAGCTCGTGGATCAGGCTTCCGTGGTGGCGTTCGGTGTCAACGACTGCCATAGGCTCAGTGTAACTCGGGGGCTTCTGGTGAAAGGATCGACGGCAGGCGGGGCGAACGTGAGGTTCCGTGTTCTTTCGCCGCCTCCTCTTCGCCTTGCGAATGCGCCGCATGGCACGCGTGCTGGTCTCGCTGGACGACGTCGCGCGTCGCTAGCCGCCGCGGCTGAACCAGGTGCCCCCTGGCCCGATGTAGCTCGGCCCCTCGCCCCACGCCAGCACGTTGGTCCCGGATGGCGTCACATCCAGGTCGAAGTAGTCGCCGTACGGGAACGCGTATCCCGACGCCGTCTTGTACGGGGCACCACCCGCGAGATCAGACAACCGCACATCTGGGCTCCACGTGTCGCCGCCGTCCTTCGTCTGCCGGTACCAGGTGTTCCACGCGCCGGCCTTGCGATCGTCCTGCCAGGCGATGCGGAAGTCACCTGCGGTCGGCCCGGCGTGGATCACCGGAAAGCCTGCGTTGCCGTCGTTCCGTCCGACCTCTCTACGCTGACCGAAGATCGTGCCGTTGTCCGCTGATGTCCGCACATACAGATCCTGGGGCGATTTTGGTGCGGCGTTGGCCGTATAGAGAACCATGACCTTGCCGGCAGCGTCGACGGCGACAGTTGCCTGAGCTGCGAAGAAATCCGGAATGCACTTGCGAGCGGTGCACGGGACCTGTTCCTGACTCGTATCGAGCGCCGACGTGGTCCAGGTCGCGCCCGCGTCGGACGAACGGAGCAACGCGAGCTGCACGGGTCCAGTCGCGTCCTGGTTCTCCGCGCTCTCGGCGAAGAAGATCGTGCCGTTCGGTGCGATCGCGCCGCCTTCGGCGAACCAGTAGAGGGCGTCGTTGCTCGTCTTGACGCTCGCGAAGGTCAGGCCGCCGTCGTGCGAGGTACTCATGTGGCTGTCGCTTGCGTTCCACGCGACGTAGACATCGTTTCCCGCCGGTGACACGAGCAGGATCGGTTTGTCGCTGAAAGTTGTTGTGGCGGGCGACACGCGCACGGGCGTCGTCCACGTTGCGCCATGATCGGTCGACTTCGCGACCACGACCCCGGGGTTGTAGTCGTTGAGCCAGGCCATGTAGATGGTTCCATTCCCCGCCACGGCAAGCTCGGGATCGTTCTGCGACTTGACGCCCTTGCACGCGCAGACGTAGACGTCCACGCCCCACGTCGTGCCGCGGTCACTCGAACCGCGGACGATGATCGCCGTTGCGGGACAGTTCTTGCACGCCTTGGGCCCGCCGTATCGAGTCGTCGCCTCGTACACCCACCTCGAGTTCGGGTCTGATGCGATCGAAGGCTCCCAGTCGTTGTTCGTCGCGCTCCACACCTGCTCGGACGTCCAACCGGTGGCGGGAGCAGGCGTTCCCGTCGTCGTCGAGATCCCAGGGTGACGAGCAGCCAGTCGTGTCGACTCACCCAGCTCCTCAGCTTGCTCCTTCCGTTCGTCCAGTCGCGCGCGGCCTTCGGTGTGATGCGTCGCACGCACCGCCCATCCAACAGCTGTCGCACCCACGACGATGGCTGCCGCGAGGCAGGCAAGCAGCATGCGCGGAGCCTTGCAAGGGATCGGCCGTCCGTCCATCGCTCGCATCCTCTTTGTCGTGCGACCGCGCGTCAATCGCAGGGGGCGCCCTACTCTGCGAGTACGTGAATCGCCTGATCGTCGCTCTCGGGCTCGCCGCCGTTGTCGCAGGTGCCGGTTCGGCTGTCGCACGATCGGGGAATGCGGGCGATTCGCCGCGGATCGTTCCCTGGACGCAGATCGGCGGCGTTCGGCTCGGTGACACGGCCTCCCCGGCTAACCGTCTCTACGGCTCGCCCGCAAAGGTAAACGACATCAGTGGAGCTATGCCGGTCGGGACGCGTTGGCACGGGCATCGGGTCGTCGATCGGACATACCGCGTCGCGGGCGGCGAGCTCTTGGTGAGGACGGTCGACGGCCGCATTGGTGCCGTCGGGACGAGCTCCCGGCGCTATATGACTCCACGCGGGATTCGCGTCGGTTCGAAAATCCCGTTCGGCGCATGTCACAAGGACTCATACGGCTCGTGCCAGTATCGGTGGCGCGGGTTCGAGTACGAAGGCGACTGCATCGGCGGCTGGCGAGCCGGGACACGGCGTCTCGACGTTTTCCTGTTCACACGGCGCGGACACGTCGTCGAGATCGAGTTCGGCGACCCGGACGCGCTCCTGATTTGCTTCTGAGCGCTATGCGGCGCGCGGAAGCGACTCGCCGTCGAGCAGCGAGCGGAACGTCTCCGACTCGAGGAGCTCGCGTCGTACGCCATCCGCAAGCGCGAGCTCGCCGAAGATGGAACGTGCCTCGGGTGTCCACGCTGTTTCGCCCTCGCGCCAGAGCCCGGCGAGCCAGTCGCGCAGCTCGCCGTAGCGGTCCGGCGCGTCGAACACGCGCCGGACGACCAGCTGTGGCGCGACCGTCCCGTTCCAGCGGTTCTCCTTCAGCCTGAAGGCGAGGTCGTAGCGCGTCTCACCGCGAAGGCGCTCGAACTGGGCGCCCATGCCGAAGGCGATCGCGGAGCCACCGTCGCGGCCGTGCTGACGCACACGGAAGCGGAGATGCTTTCCCTCACCGACCGTGGAAGGCTCCACCGCCTCACAGCTGGCAACAAGGAGCGTCACGTCCGGGTTCCCGAGGCCAAACGGCGCGAGCCGATCGAGTTCCTGCGCTAGATCCAGGGTGAGTGCCGAGGCCGGCACGACCGCATCGATGATGGTGGTCGGTCGCGTGTCTTCCTCCGCGAGGACGCTGTCTGCGTGTGCCCCGAACGCCTCGGAGAACTCCTCTAGCCGATCCGGTTTGATCGAGAGCCCTGCCGCCGCGCGGTGTCCGCCGAACCGCTCCAGGAGCGACGAACACGAGGCAAGCGCCGCGTGCAGGTCGAACGCCGACACCGACCGCCCCGATCCCTTCCACGTCTCGCCCGAACCGGCGACGAGCACGACCGGGCGATTGAAACGCTCGACCAGCCGCGAGGCGACGATCCCGATCACGCCCTCGTGCCAGTCCTCGCTCCAGAGGACGTAGCCACGCCGGGCACGCCGCTCCCCGGGCCACTCCTCGACCTGCCGGATCGCGCTGCGCAGGATCTTGTCCTCGACTGCCTGCCGGTCGCGATTGAGCCCTTCGAGCTCGTCGGCGAGTGACGCCGCCACCTCGGCGTCCTCGGTCAACACGAGCTCGAGCGCGAGATCGGGTCGGCCGAGTCGTCCAGCTGCGTTGATGCGCGGGGCGAGCCGGAAGCCCACCGCCGTCGCGTCGATCGCCGCGCCGTCCACGCGGGCCGACTTCAGCAGCGCGACAAGGCCGGGCCTACGCGTCTGTGCGAGCGCTCGCAAGCCGGCGATCGCAAGGGAACGGTTCTCGTCGACGAGCGGGACGACATCGGCGATCGTCGCCAGCGCGAGGAGGTCGAGGTTCCGTGCCAGCGCCGGATGCTCCGCGCCGAGCAGCGCCTGCGCGAGCTTGAAGACGACGCCCGTGCCACAGAGATCCGGAAACGGGTAGTCGGACGGCCGCGTCGCCACGATCGGGCAGTTGGGCAGCATGTCACCGGGCCGATGGTGGTCGGTGACGATCACATCGAGACCCAGGGTCTTCGCCTCGGCCACCTCTTCGACGGCGGTGATGCCGCAGTCGACCGTGACGAGAAGTCCCACGCCGTCGGCGACCAGCTTCGCAACGGTCTCGCTCGAGACACCGTATCCGTCCTCGAACCGGCTCGGCAGGTGCCAACCGACGTCGGCGCCTAGCTCGCGCAGGCTGAGAACGGCGAGCGCGGTCGCAGAAACC
>JBBQPW010000025.1:0-14472 GCA_038216845.1 Gaiellales bacterium
GGACTTCTGTCCCGCAAGGTGACTGTCGGCCGGGACGACGAGGACATATGGATCGCTCATCAGCTCGAGCGTCTCGAAAGGACCATCAGGCAAGGGCAGCCCGCAGAACGCCAGGTCGAGCTCTCCGCCTTCGATCAGAGCGGCGAGCTCCGGGTCGGTGGTCGGCTCGTGCAGCTCGAGCTCGATGCCGGGGTGCTCCCCTCGGAAGCGCCGCATCACCGAAGGGAGGACGCGGGCGCCGACACTCTGGTACGTGCCGACGCGGAGGGTTCCCGTCTCACCCGCCCGCAGGGATGCCAGATCGGCACGAGCGGCGTCGAGCCTGGCGACGATTGCCTCCGCATGGCGCAACAGAAGCTCGCCGGCGTCGGTGAGGGAGACCGCTCGCGGCCCTCCGGGTCGCTCGACGAGCCGCTCGCCGATGATGCGCTCGAGCGTTCCGATCTGCTGGCTGACCGCGGACTGGGTGTAGCCGAGCCGAACTGCGGCCCGGCCGAACGACTTCTCGCGCGCCACGGCCTCGAGGGCTGCGAGATGGCGGAGCTCGACGCCGAGCCAAGTATCAGGTTGAGTGATCGTTGTCATGAAATCCTCGACTTGCCCTAATGGTACCTGCAAGCGACAATACGGCCATGGCAATCGCAGTGATTCTCTTCATCATCCTGGTCGGCCCGGCAGCGCTCCTCTGGGGTGCGGACTCACGGGTCGACGACGTCGAGCGCAGGCGGCGGAACGCGTGAGCCGCGGCTCTCACGGCCTGCCGCCTGCTGTTCGGCGCGTCGTGGCCGGCCGCGGGCGGATAGTCATCCGTCGCGCCGACGCTCACGATTCCGTGGCTCTCGGGCGTCTCGTCGAGCTTGCAGAGTCGCCAACCCCGCCGGAGCAGCCCGTGTTGCTCGCCGAATCGGATGGACAGCTGGTGGCGGCCGTCTCGACCGCCACGGGCCAAACCGTTTCCGACCCGTTCGTCGCGACCGCCGACGTGGTTGCGCTCCTACAGTTCCGCGCTCGTCAGCTCGACTCCGCCGCGTAGAACCTCGTCGTCTGCTAGAGAGCAGGGGATGGATTCCCTCGGTGTCCGGCTTGCGCGTGCGTTGATAGACGCGCAGACCGGAGGCTTTCTCGCGACGCCGCCAGGTCTCGACGGCTCACCCGGACTCGGTATCGCAGGAATCACAGGGTTCGCACGGCCGAGCCTGTGGTTCGCGGTCACTACGGCCACCGCGCCGGGCATTCCCGACTCTGAGGCGCATTTCGTCACGTTGAATGACGGTACGATCGTCGTTGACGAGGACGTCCCGGACGGAGCGCTTGCCCCCCTCGCGGACGCCGTCGAGACGAGCCTCCTCCCGCCGTACCGGGCCGAGGCCGCGCGCCAAGACGGTGACGTGTGGGCTGTCGGCGCAAACCCGGTTGCGATCGCGACCTTGCCCGCGACGCTACAAGGGGAACAGGTCGAGCAGTCCTCGTACGGTGGCGAGTTGACATGCACCGTCGACGGTGCGCCGCACGACCCCATATCGGAGCTGACGGAGATCGGCAGGTCGCGCGGCGACGACTTCTCGCTCGTGGCCGATCGGCTCGACGAGATGACCTGGGTCGTTCAGGTACACGTGCTCTAGGATCGACCCGTGGCTGAGGTTCGGAAGGTCGGTGTCGTCGGTCTCGGCGCGATGGGGGCCGGTATCGCGCAGCTCTGCATGGAGGCCGGCGTCGAGACCATCGGCCGCGAGGTCAGCCTCGAGCTCGCCGAAGCGGCGCGGGACGGCATCGGGCGCTTCCTGACGCGCAAGGTCGAGAAGGGAGCGTTGGCGCTGGGTGATCGTACCGCCGCCCTCGCGCGTCTGACGCTCACCGATGACCCCGCGGATCTCCACGATTGCGATCTCGTGATCGAGGCGATCGTGGAGAATCTCGAGGCGAAGCGGGCGTTGTTTGCCGAGCTCGAACGCGTCTGTCGACCCGACACGGTGCTCGCGACGAACACCTCGGCGTTGTCGGTGACGGAGATCGCCGCTGTAATCTCGACCCCCGAGCGCGTTGTCGGCATGCATTTCTTCAATCCTGCGCCGCTGATGCCGCTCGTGGAGATCGTGCGAGCCGAGCAGACGTCCGACGATGTCCTCGATACGGCATTCGTGTTCGGCCTCCGGCTCGGCAAGACGCCGATCCGCTGCCACGACACGCCGGGATTCGTTGTCAATCGCGTGCTGATTCCGCTCCTGAACGACTGCATCCGCGTCCTCGACGAGGCGAAGGTCGCGCCGGCCGATCTCGACACGGCAATGAGAAATGGTGCCGGTTGGCCCATGGGTCCGTGCGAGCTCGTCGACCTGGTCGGGATCGACGTGCACGTTCACGCCGCCGAGGCGCTCGAGGCCCAGCTGCACGAGTCGCGGATGACGCCGCCCGAGCGTCTGGTCGCGATGAGAGACGCCGGGGTGCTCGGCCGCAAGAGCGGTCGCGGCTTCTACGACTACACCGCCTGACACTCGCGGAGGAATAGGCTCTCCTCGACGACGGAATTCCGTCGAATGAGCAAACGGTGCGCCGGGAAGCCTGGTCGGCAAGAGGATTGATGCTCGCCAGGATCTATCGCAGTCGCATCGTGCTACTCCTTGCGTTCGCTTTCTCGGTGATGGGCGATCCAGTGTCGTCCGTCGCGTACGCGATCGAGGCGGCCCTTCGCGCGCTGCATGGCGACCTCGCGCTGCTCCTGCCGACCATGGGCGTGGTGTTGGCGGTCGTGCTGGTCGTGTCGTTCAACTACCACCGCCTCTACGACCGCTTTCCCGAAGGCGGCGGTGACGCCGCGGCGACAGGTCGCGCCTTTGGCGAAGGCTGGTCGTTCCTCCCGCTCGGAGCGCTGATCGTCGACTACGTGTTGACGATTGCGATCAGCGTCGCCGCCGGGGCGTCAGCTGTGATCGCCTATCTGCCGAGGCTCGAGTCGAGCCGGGTGCTGCTGACTCTCGTCTTGCTGGCGGTCGTCGCCGGTCTGACGTTGTTCGGCCACGGTGGTCGTTCCCTCTTCGCGCTCATGACGGTGGCGTTCGTCGCGGTGGGATCCGTCGTGATCGGCGCAGCGTTCCTCGCCCCCGTCACCGTCGGCGTCGCGCCACTTCACGCGCCGACCGGTCATGGCCCGTCGGTGGCCGTGTTACTCGCCTTCCCGGTCGCCATGGCTCTCGCGACCGGGGTCGAAGCGCCATCCTCGGCCATCGCCCAACTCGGACAGCTCGACGATGCCGGTCGCCGTCGTTTCGGACGGATCACGCTGTGGCTCATGCTGGCGATCGTCGTCTGGCTGAGCGTCGGACTGGGCGCAGCCGCCGTTCACCTGCGCGTCGGGATTCCGCCGCAGGCGTCGACGCAGATCGCCGAGACCGCGCGGGCCGCCGTCGGCGGTGGGGCGTTGTTCGGCGCATTCCAGCTCACGACGGGAGCGCTACTGCTCGCCGCCGCCAGCTCCTCGTTCCAGGCGGGTCCAGGGGTGCTGAAGGCGCTTGCGATCGGGGGCGGCAGCACCGGCGTGCTGCCGTCGAGGCTCGCGATCACGAACCGCCATCACACCCCGTACTGGGGCGTCGGCCTGTTCCTCGCTTCAGCTGCGATCACGGCCGTCGCGGCGGGGGGTCACGAGCAGCGGCTCGTTCTCTTCTATGCGGTCGCCGTCTTCATTGCCTTCCTCGGAGGGCTTCTCTCGATGATGCGCTTCTTCGTCGCCGAGCGCCGCTGGTTCCTGTGCGGGACAAGTGCCCTGGGGGCGACGGCTGTCGCGGTCACGCTCGCCGTCAACCTGGCACGCGGCTATCCGGTCGCGTCGCTTGCCGTGGCACTCGCGATCGCCGCTGTGCTGCACCGTCTCTGGGTGCGCGCCGGTCGCCCGCGCGGCGTCAGCGACGCAGAGGCTGCCGCAGCCGCCGATGCCTGACGGGCTAGGACTCGGCGAAGCGCGGCACGAGCGAGCCCTGCACGACGACCGAGAACAGGACGACCACGAAGACGATGCCGTAGATCTGCGGGGCATACGCCGTTCCGCCCGCGACGGCGAGCGAGGCCAGGAGGATCGGGACAGCGCCCTTCAACCCACTCCACATGATGAAGATGCGTCTGCGCCGGGAGAGCGGGAACGGCGTCAGCAATCCTCCGACGACGGCGGGCCTGATGACGAAGCCGAGCAACGCCGCGAGCAGGAGGCCCCGCCACCACAGACCCTCGTCAACGATGAAACCGAGATTGACGGTGAGCCCGAGGCCGATGAAGACAGCCAACTCGCCGAGCGACGCGAGCGTCGAGTGGAAGTGCAGGACGCCAGCCTGTTGGGGGTAGGCGAGGTCGCCGATCGCAATACCGGCGACGAAGACTGCGAGGAACCCCGACCCGTGAGCGATCGCGGCCACGCCGTAGATGGCCCCGGCGGCGAGCACGACGGCGATCGGGTAGAGCGACTCCTCCGGAAGGATAAGGCGGCCGACGAATCGGCGTAGGACGAGCGCTCCCGCGACACCCACCGCCAGCCCGACGCCCATCTCACGGGCGAACTCCCAGATCACTATTGCGAACGAGCTTCCCGGATGGGTCGCGAGCTCGACGAGACCGACCATGAGCGCGATCCCTGCTGGGTCGTTGAACCCGGATTCGCCTTCGAGAATCGTCGCGGAGTCGCCATGCACCTCGCGCCCGGCGAGCACCGAGAACGTGACAGCGGGGTCGGTCGGCGCGATCGCCGCGCCGATCAGCCCGGCAACCGTCCAGGAGAGCCCGAGCAGGATGTGCGCCGCCACGGTGACCAGACCGGCGGTCGCAAACGTCCCCACCAGGCCGAGCGCGACGATCGGAGCCGCGGCAACCCGGAAGCGGCGGAGGCCCATGCTCATCCCACCGTCGAAGAGGATCACGATCAGCGCGACGGTCGTCAGCTGCTGAACCTCGGTCACGTTCAGCAGGCCGGCCAGACGGTCGCTGAGGTCGGACGCGACAGCGGCCGCGATGAGAAGCAGTGCTGCCGACGGCACCCCGAGCCGTCCCGCGAGCACGCGGCCGCCGATGGCGAGCGAGAGGCCACACGACACGACGAGAATCGCTTGACCGAAGTCGACAATGTCCCCCACCGCGCAAGTATCGCGTACCCTCCGACAGTGTCAGATTGGAGGCGTGTCGCCTAGCATTACGTCGTGTCCCGGGTGACGAAGGCGCTGTGGATAGCAGCTGCGGCGCTCGTAGCTGTCGTGGCGTTCATCCAGTTCGTTGTAGACCGCAACCCAAAGAGCCCACCCCCGGTCGTGATTAGCAAGCAGCTCGTGCCGAAACACACGCGTGATACTCGTACGATGACCATCACCTCCACTCGGCAAGGCCCCTGAGCCGCCGGTTTTCAAGCTGAACCACCACCCGAGGGCCGGGCAGTGGGCCAGTTTGAAATCACAAACTGACCCACTACCCGAGGGCCGGGATAACACTTTCCTTACGGCTGCCTGATCGCGGACTCACCGGTCAGCCCGATACTCAGGGCATGCGGCGTCTCGCCCTGGCCCTTCTGCTGCTTGCCGTCATCCTGCCGACGGCGACGTTGGCAACGCGCGCACCAGCCGGGGCGCTGTCGATAGAGGGCGGTAAGGGCGTGATCGTCGTCCGCGGCAATGGTGGCCTTCTCGGTCGGCTCGGCCGGGGGGCGGTCGAGATCGTCGACCTGACGCCGGCCGACCAGTGGAAGCCCACGGTCAACGGCGTACCGCGCAACCGTCGCACGTACCTCAAGGGCGCGAACGTGAGCTTCCGCATTCTCGGCGGCGACTACCGTGTCAGTGTGAAGGGCGAGAGCATCTCGATCTCGGCGCGTGGCACCGGAGTGGCGACGCTCCTCGGAGTGCCGGGCTTCACCGGGGAAACGGGCATCTATGCAGCCGATCTGAATGCCGACTGCCAGGGCTCGCCTGACCAGTGCCAGCCGATCCCCACTCTCGCGACCCGGGTCGCCTTCGGCCCGCCCGAAAGTGCCGCATCGACGGCGACAAAGTGAGGTTCCGCCCGTGACGCAGCCGCACACGATCCTCGTGGTTGAAGACGAGTCATCGATCGCGTCCTTCATCGCGCTCTACTTGAAGAACGCCGGCTACGTCGTGAAGACAGTCCCGACCGGGAGCGGCGCACTCAACCAGGTCGCTGCCGGGATGCCGTCGATGATCATCCTCGACCTCAACCTCCCGGACATGGACGGCATCGAGATCTGCCGCCGCAGCCGCAAGAGTTCGGACGTCCCGATCCTGATGCTCACCGCGCGCGACGAGGACGTCGACAAGATCATCGGGCTGGAAGTAGGGGCCGACGACTACCTGACGAAGCCGTTCAACCCACGTGAGCTCGTGGCGCGCGTCAAGAGCGTGCTTCGGCGCGCGGGCCCGGAACGCCGACGCGACGAGTCGAAGGAGCTCCATCACGGCGACCTCACGGTCAATGCCGGCAAGCGCGAGGTCTACGTCGGTGACGACGAGATCCAGCTCGCGCCGAAGGAGTTCGACCTCCTCTGGGAACTGCTCGACCACCGCGGGCTTGTCCTGACCCGCGACCAACTGCTCGAACGGGTTTGGGGCTACACGTTCGCAGGGGACACGCGAACGGTCGACGTGCATGTCCGCCAGGTGCGACGGAAACTGGGCGACGCGTCGCCGATCGTCACGGTGTGGGGCGTCGGCTACAAGGTCTCGTCCGAACGCACGCCTGCGCCCACCGCCGCGTAGCGCCGTACGCTTCATGGGTGGGGCACATGGTGGGCTCATCGCGAACAGGATCGCTGCGCTTCAGGCTGCCGGCGGTCTTCCTGGCGGGGATCGTCATCTCCGGGATCGTTGCCGCCCTCATCGCGACGCGGCTCTTCCAGTCCTACACGCGTGCCCAGTCGTTTGCGGAGCTGCGTCGCGAGGCCTCCGGACTCGCCCAGCTCTACGCGCAGTCGGCGCTCCAGTCTTCCGACTCGGGCCAGAAGGCCCCGACCTTCGCGGCGTCGAAGCTCGAGCTGGCGACGGGAGATCGGATCTACTACGTCGGCGCGTCGGTGTTTCCGGGCCAGAGCTCGGGGCTGAAGAAGCTCGCCGCGTCGGCGGTCGATCCTCGCGTTGCGTCGATCGACCGGCCGCTGACGTTCGAGTTCGTCCCGCCAGGCGAGGAGAGGAAGTTCCTCGCTGCCGCCGAGCCGCTGCGGCTCGAAAAGAACGCTGCGCCGTTCGGCGCGCTGGTCATCGCAAAGCCGAAAACCGAGCTCCAGCGCCAGTGGCTCCCCCTTCTCGAGCGGTTGGCGCTCGCGTTCCTCGGTGGCGCGGCGATCGCAGGCGTCTTTGCGTGGTACCTCTCACGGCGTCTCACTGCGCCGGTTCTCGCGCTCTCCGACGCAACTGACCAGATAGCTGCCGGCCACTACGACGTCGTCGTGCCCACGACGGGAGGCGGTGAGATTCGTCATCTCGCCGAGCGGTTCAACGAGATGGCGGCGAAGCTCGCCGAAGCGGAAGAGAGGGAACGCCACTTCCTGATGTCGGTCTCGCATGAGCTACGGACGCCGTTGACCGGCATTCGCGGTCACGTCGATGCGCTGCGTGACGGGCTCGTCGACGATCCGGAGCTCGTCCAGGCGTCGCTCGATGTCGTCGCCGCCGAGTCGGTGCGGCTCGAGCGGCTCGTCGGCGACGTGCTCGACCTCGCGAAGCTCCGCGCACATCGCTTCACCGTCCTCACCGAAGAAGTCGACATGCATCGGCTTGTCGAGCAGGCGTACACGTCATTCGGCGAGGAGGCCCGTCGCCGCGAGATCGATTTCCGGCTGGTCGAGAGCGGCGAGCCACCGACGATCATGACCGACGGCGACCGCGTGCTCCAGGTGATCTCGAATCTCCTTGCCAATGCGTTCCGCTGGACGCCCGACGGCGGCGAGGTCGAAATCGGGGTCGCCACGGGCGGCGGAACCGTTCAGGTCGACATCACCGACAGCGGGCCGGGGATCGGTGTGAGCGATCGCGATCGCATCTTTCGGCCCTTTGTCTCCGCGGACGAGAGCGGTGGGACAGGGCTCGGGCTGCCGATCGCCCGCGAGCTCGCCCGGGCGCTCGGAGGGAGGATCGAGCTCGAGTCCGCGGTCGGGCGCGGGAGTCGGTTCGGGCTCGTCCTGCCGACGACCGAAACCACGGCGTGACCACCTACGCCTTCTCACCCCAGGAAGTGCTGCGCACTTCCTGGGGACCCCGATTCGGCTCGGTCGTGGGGGTCGGAAAGCGTCATGGGGACAGACTTAAGTCTGTCCCCATGGCAGTCACACATCCCCTACGAGCCCCCTTCTTCTTTGCCCCGGGGGGAACCTCCCGGTTCCCCCCGCACCCCCTTCCCCACGCTCACGGGGCAGGGAGTGCCTCGTGAGCGACGGCGACGCGGCGTTCGCCAGACGCAGCTCTGCCCACGCCATGGTCGTGGCTCTGCGACCGCGGCAGTGGACGAAGAACCTGCTCCTCTTCGCCGGGATCATCTTCGCGGCAAAGCTGGGGGATGCTGCTCGGCTCGCTGAAGCCGTGGCCGCTTTCGTCGCGTACTGCGCGGCGTCGAGCGCTGCGTATCTCCTCAACGACCTTCGCGACGTCGCCGCCGACCGCGCCCATCCGCTGAAGTCCCGTCGCCCGATTGCGAGTGGCGAGGTGTCCCGGCGCGTCGCGCTATGGCTTGCGGCCGGCCTGTCGACGGTTGCCGTCTCCCTCGCGGTAGTTCTGGGACCGAGCTCCCTCGCTCTTCTCGCCGGTTTCGCTGCGATCCAAGTCGGATACACCCTTGCGCTGAAGCACATCGTGTTGATCGACGTGTGCGCCATCGCTTCCCTGTTCGTCATACGAGCGGCGGCTGGCGCTGTCGCGGTCGACGTTCGTATCTCGCCGTGGCTCCTGGTCTGCACCGCGCTGCTCTCGCTGTTTCTCGCGCTCGGCAAGCGGCGCGGGGAGCTCGTGCTCGTCGCGTCGTCGTCGACACCTGGGCGGCGTGTGCTCGACGGATACTCGCTCACCGTCGTCGACCGGGTGCTTATGCTTGTTGCGGGCGGGACGATCGTCGCCTATGCGGCCTACACGTTCACGGCGCGCAGCTCGCACGCGCTCGCGGTGACAATCCCGTTCGTCGCCTTCGGCGTCATCCGGTACGTCCTTCTGCTGCACCGTCGGGGGCTGGGCGAGGAACCCGAGAACGTTCTCGTGCGAGATGTTCCGATACTCGTCACCGTCGCGCTCTGGACCCTCGTCTGCGCCGTCCTGCTCAGTCGATGAGCGAGCGGCGGAGCGCCTCCGCAACTGCCTGCGTCCGTGTCTCGACCCCGAGCTTGCGCATCGCATGCCGGACATGAGTGCGCACCGTGTCGGGCGAGATGGAGAGAGCGCTGCCGATCGCGTCGCTGCCCTGCCCGTCGGCGAGAAGGCGGATGACACTCCGTTCGCGCGGGGTCAGCGCCTTGAACTGCTGAGCCGTGACGACTCCGGCAAGCAGGGGATCGAGGTAGACGCGCCCGCTCAGGACAGTGCGAACCGCGCTTGCGAGGTCGTCGAGCGGCGCCTCCTTGAGCACGAGCCCCCGCGCGCCCGCATCGAGCGCATCGTGGAGTGACATCCGGTCGCGGTAGCTCATGTAGAGGATGACTGCGGTCTCCGCGTCAACCGACCTCGCTACTTCGATGCCGGAGAGTCGGTCGATCTTCATGTCGACGATTGCGACTTGCGGCTCGTGTACGCGGATGGCGTCGAGGGCTGCGATTCCGTCGGAGGCTGTTGCGACGATGTTCACCCCGCGTGCCTTCAGCAATCGCGTTAGGGCCTCGAGCACAGCCGGCTGGGCGTCGGCAAGGACGCAGGTCGTCGCGACGTCGGCAAGTCGCTCGGTCTGTTCAGCTTGTGTCACATGCGGTTCAGCCTGCACCCGCGCGCGACGACGGCGTGCCGCGCGCCTCCCACTATCTTGCCACGCCCGGCGGACGCCGTGAAATCGACTCGCTCGAGCGCGTCAGGCGGCCGTGCTGGTCGCGAGCGGCACGACTCGGGGTGGAGCCGGTTCGGCCTCTGTCTTGGGCCCCGGGAGGTCTTGCTCAAGCCTCGGGAGCCTCGCGTCCACCGCTCGCCAGCCGGACGAGATGAGATCGACGAGCACCGCTAGGTCGTCGATGCGGGCGTGCCGCTCGGAGAGGATGTCCTCCTCGAGGCGTTCGAGTCGGCGCGTGACGTTGTTGAGCAGCCCGCGGATCTCGGCGAGCTGACGGCCGACCGGGAGCACTTCGCGCCGGAAGCCTTCGCCGACAGCCTCCTGGATGCGTTCGGGCAGGCCGATCTCGAGCTCGCTTGCCGTGGCGGCGAGCGCCTCGATCTGCGTCCGGGAGCGTTCGAGAACCGCTTCGAAGCGGACCAGATCGCGTCCCTCACGAGCCTGGGCGATGCGCTCTGTCGCCCGCTGGAGTGCCAGTTCATCCATGGCGGCAAGGCTACTCTGGCCGTCGGATGAGATCGTCTGACCTCGACTACGACCTGCCGCGCGAGCTCATCGCTCAGCATCCTGTCGAGCCTCGCGATTCTTCTCGCCTCCTGGTTTACCGGCGTTCGGCCGGCGAGATCCGACATCGCTCGTTCTCCGATCTCCGGGCGGAGCTGGGCTCGGAGCTACTTGTCGTCAACGACACGCGCGTCGTTCCGGCTCGGCTCAGACTCCGTCGTGCCACGGGCGGCGATGTCGAGGTTCTGCTCGTCGAGCGGTTGGACGACGAAGGTATGTGGGAAGCCCTCGCGCGACCCTCGCGCCGCCTGCAGGTGGGCGAGCGGCTCGGGCCTGTGGAGCTCCTCGAGTCGCTCGGCGAGGGCCGCTGGCGGCTGCGGCTCGATGCCGAGCCTGCCGGCGAGATGCCATTGCCGCCGTACATCGGCGTTCCGCTCGCCGATCCGGCGCGGTACCAGACGGTCTATGCGGACGTCGCCGGATCGGCGGCCGCACCGACCGCCGGGCTCCACTTCACGCACGACCTGTTGACCCAGTTCGAGGTCGAGCGGGTGACGCTCAACGTCGGTCTCGACACGTTCCGGCCGCTGAGCACGGAGATCGTCGAGGATCATCCGCTGCATGGCGAGCGCTACCGGGTCACGGTCGCGGGCTGGGAGCGGATCGCAGCGGCCGAGCGCGTCGTCGCCGTCGGCACGACCTCGGTCCGCGTCCTCGAGACGGTTGCCCGCACGGGTGAGCTGAGCGGGCGCACGCGTCTCTTCATCACGCCGGGCTTCGAATTTCGTCGAGTCGATGTGCTCCTGACGAACTTCCACTTGCCGCGGTCAACGCTGCTCGCGCTGGTGATGGCGTTTGCCGGAGTCGAGGAGACGCGAGAGCTCTATCGCCAGGCGATCGACGAGAGGTATCGCTTCTATTCCTTCGGCGATGCGATGCTGATTCTGTGAGCTGCTTCGAGCTGAAGGCGACTGACGGCGCGGCGCGGACGGGTGTCGTGCGCACCGCCCACGGTGAAGTCCGGACACCGGCGTTCATGCCGGTCGGCACGAAGGGGACGGTGAAGTCGTTACACCCGGACGAGGTGCGGGCGCTTGGCGCGGACGTCATTCTCGGGAACACGTACCACCTGCACTTTCGGCCGGGCGACGAGCTGATCGCCGAGCTCGGCGGTCTGCACGCGTTCTCGGGCTGGAACGGGCCGATCTTGACCGACTCCGGCGGTTTCCAGGTCTTCTCGTTGCGCGACACGCTGCTCGCGGTCGACGACGACGGGGTGACGTTCCGCTCGGTCTACGACGGCACCGCCGAGCGGTTCACGCCGGAGCGCGTCGCAGCGATCGAGCGGAACCTCGGCTCGGACATTGCGATGTGCCTCGACATCTGCACGCCTTCCGGTGTTGGCCGGGCTGAGCTCGAGGAAGCGTTGCGGCGCACAACGTTGTGGGCGTCCAGGCAGCGCGAGGCCGTGCGCGCGCCCGGCCAACTCGTCTTCGGCATCGCCCAGGGCGGAACCGACCGCGAGCTCCGGCAGCGGTCGATAGAGGAGATCGTCGCGCTCGATTTCGACGGCAACGCGCTCGGCGGTCTCGCGGTCGGTGAGGACTGGGACGATATGATCGACGCGGTCTCGTTCGGCGCGGAGCTCCTGCCGGCGACCAAGCCCCGCTACTTCATGGGCATCGGCGATCCAGCCGGGATTCTCGAAGTGATTGCGCGCGGGATCGACATGTTCGACTGCGTGCTGCCGACCCGCACTGCGCGTACGGGCTCGGCGCTGACCGCCGGCGGGCGCATCAACCTGAAGAACGCCGGCTACGCACGGGATCCGCGGCCGATCGAGGAGGGGTGCGATTGCCCCGCCTGCGTAAGGTTCTCGCGCGCGTACGTTCGACATCTGCTGAATCAGGAGGAACTTCTGGGGTTGAGGCTGCTGAGCCTGCATAATCTCCGCTTCGTCCTGAGATTGACCGCCGGAGCGCGGGAGGCCATCGAGCGCGGCGAGTTCCCGGCCTACCGGGCCGACGCGCTCGAACGTCTCGCCGGCGGGCCGCAGGAATAGCCCGAATGATTGGTGTGGGGAGGAACAATGTTGGTAGCAGCGCTCAACGGAGGACTGTTGATCATCGTCGCCGGCTTCGCCCTCATCTGGGTGCTGTTCCTGCGGCCGCAACAGGCACGCCAGAAGGCGCTGCGCGAGCAGTCCAGCGCGATCGCACCCGGCGACGAGGTGCTGACGGTCGGCGGCCTCTACGGGATCGTTCAGGAGCTTGACGAGGAAGGCGACCTGATCGTCGAGATCGCCGAGGGCATTCACGTGCGAATCGCCCGGCGTGCGGTTGCGACAGTCGTCAAGCCGGACGAGGGCGACGAGCCGGCCGACGATGACGAGCACGACGCCGACGATGCCGACCCGATCGCGTCCGACACCAATGCGCCGCCGGCTTAGTAGCCCGGTACCCTTTCCAGCCGAATGAACCGCAGGAACGCACTCGTAGTCCTGGCTGCCGTCGTCGCGGGCATCGTCGGCGTCGTGCTGATGGGAGTCCCGTCGTCGCCGCTGCACAAGAAGACGACGCTCGGCCTCGATCTACAAGGCGGGCTCGAGGTGACGCTGAAAGCGGTGCCGCCGAAGGGTAGGACGCTGACCTCGACCGACCTCGATCGGTCGGTTGCGATTATTCGCGACCGCATCGACAAGCTGGGCGTGTCGGAGCCGAACGTGACGAAGCAGGGTAAGGATCAGATCGCGATCCAGCTCCCCGGCGTCAAGAACCCCGAGGCCGCGGCAAAGGTGATCGGCTCGACCGCGCAGCTCGGGATGTACGACCTCGAAGCGAATCTCGTTGCGCCGTCGATCGACGCAAACCGTCAGCCGGTCGCGACGTCCTCGCTCTACAACCTGCTCGCCGGCCAGCAGGCGCTCGTCAAGGGTGACGCCTCCGACGCGTGGTACCTGTTCGACAAGGCGAAGCGGCTCCAGGCCGGCCCTACGCAGACGCGGGCCGAGCTCCTGCGGGCGAAGGTGCTGCAACCGTTCGGCGGCAAGCTGCCCACTCGGTGGAAGGTGTTCGGCGTCCCGCCGAAAGAGATCGTCATCTCCTGCGCGGCGACGACGCTCTGCCCGGGCGTGGGATCGGCGACGACGCTTCGCGCGTTCTACCTCTTCAAGCACACCCCCCCGACGATCCCGGAGATGACGGGCAACGACCTAAATCTCTCCGGCACGCGTCAGGACTTCGACACGCAGAACAACCAACCGATCGTGCTTCTGTCTTTCACCGGGCACGGGAAGAAGAAGTTCGAGCAGATCACCCGGGCCGAGGCGCAGCGCGGCAAGCTCCTGACGAACACGATCGGGAACGGTCAGCAGATCTTCCAGCACTTCGCGATCGTCCTCGACAACGAGATCAAGTCGTGGCCGCAGATCGACTGGACGCAGTACCCCGACGGTATCTCGGGCTCGGGTGGCGCGCAGATCACCGGCAGCTTCTCGATCGGTGAGGCGAAGAACCTGGCTCTCGTGCTGCAGACGGGTGCGTTGCCCGTGAACTTCGTGACGCTCGATCAGACGGCGATCTCGGCGACGCTCGGCAAGGACTCGCTGACCCAGGCGAAGCGCGCCGCGCTCGTCGGCCTGCTCGTTGTCGCGCTGTTCCTGCTCCTGTTCTATCGCGTGCTCGGGTTCGTCGCGGTGCTCGGCCTGGCCGTGTACGCCGCGTTTCTCTACGCCGCGATCCTGCTCTTCCACGTGACCTTGACGCTGCCGGGCTTCGCCGGCCTCGTGCTGACGTTAGGCGTGGCCGCCGACGCGAACGTCGTGATCTTCGAACGCGTGAAGGAAGAAGCGCGAGCGGGCCGCAGCATGCGCGCGGCCATCGCGAAGGGCTACCAGCGTGGCTTCCACACGATCATCGACGCGAACGTGGTCACGGCGATCACCGCCTTCGTCCTGTTTGCCGTGGCGACCGC
>JBBQPW010000026.1:0-14334 GCA_038216845.1 Gaiellales bacterium
CTGTTCTCCAGGCTGGACGACCCCCTCCTGACACGACTGTCGGGCGAGTTCTTCGAGAAGACGTACTCCGACGGCGAGGCGATCGCCACGGAAGGTGAGGCGGGCAGGACGTTCGTCGTCATCGACACCGGCGAGGTAAGCATCTCGATTCAGGGCAAGACGGTCTCGACGCTCGGGCCGGGTCAGGCGTTCGGCGAGATGGCCCTCATCGACAAGTCGGCGCGCAGTGCGAGCGTGACGGCCATCGGGTCGGCGCACTGCTACCTGATGCCGGTCTGGAGCTTCCGTCCGATCGTGGAGGAGCACCCGGAGATGGCGTGGTCACTGCTCGAATCGCTCGCCCAACGCGTGCGAGACGTCGAAGCCCGCCAGGTCCTAGCCTGCTAACGGGTCGAGCTGACAGGCTCGGGCTCGCTGTCGACCGGCACGGCGGATTCGTCCGACGAGTCGTCTGCTTCCCGGCCGTCGTCCCTGAACCCTCGGAGGCCGGCAAACGAGATTCCTTCGCGGGCGAGAAACGCCAGCCCGAGACCGACGCCGACGGACATCTCGACCGCCTGCAACGCGAGCCCGTATGCGAAGCCCGTGCCGTAGTCGACGCCGTACTGCGTAAGCGGAAGAGCGATCGCCGCCTGCATCAGACCAACATTCCCGGGCCAGAGCGGGAAGATGGTCGCCACGTTCATCAACAGCAAGACGAGCGCCGCGGCGGGAAGCGACCCGAACCCGAACGCCTTCATCACCGTGAGCACGGCGAACAGCTGTAGGACCCAGCCGGCCAACTGGAAGACGGTCGCTGCGGCTGCGGCAGAAGGGCGCTTCAACACCCACAGCCCGCGCTGGGCCATAGCGAGGACCCGCCGAACACCGTCCCTCTCGTCGAGCCACCGCGTGCGCTGACGGCGCGCTGTGACGATCGCGAAACAGAGAAGTGCAAAGCCGATCCCGATGAACAGCGCGATCGCCGTGATCGCCCAGTGCGGGATTTTCGCCGTCAGCAGTGTGTATCCGATCAACAGCACAACAGGGAAGAGGTCGAACAGGCGGTGCGCAAAGACCGTGCCGAGAAGCAAGGCCGTCGTTCCGGAGCCGTGCGGAAGACGACGCCTGAGCACCGCAACCCGGGCGATCTCCCCCGCACGGGCAGGAAGAGCCGCGTTTCCCAGCAGTCCGACGCAGAATGCGGAGAAGACGAGCCGGTGGGTCGGGTGAGGCTGCGGCAGAGCCTGACGGACCACGAGATCCCACGCGATCGACCGCGCCACAACCGAGAGCAGGTTGATCAGGACCGCGAGGACGATCCAGCGCCACAGCACGAAGTCGAACGCGTGGTACACGGCGTTCCAGTCCGGGCCTCGCCGCACGAACAACGTGACCATGCCGCCGATCAGAAGGGCAGCCACGAGCGAGCGGAACCACAGCCGATCCGTAAGGGCTCGAACTGTCGTCATGCCGAAAGCCTCAGCGGCGGCTGGAGGAGCTCACCGGCGGCGAGCGCCTCGTAGATGCCGAGCAGTCGCTTGGCGATGTCCGACCAGGCATACCGCTCGAGCGCGAGTGCTCGAGCGGCCGTGCCCATAGCGACACGCCGCGGCTCGTCGTCGAGGAGCGCGACGGCCGCATTGGCCAGCGCCTGCGAATCCTCCGGCGGCACGGCGACCGCAGTCTCCGGCGTCATCACGTCGCGATAGCCGGGGATGTCGGACGCGACAACAGGCAAGGCGCACCCGAACGCCCGCGTCAGCACCATCCCGAAGCTCTCGCCGCCGATCGACGGCGCGACCAGCGCCTTCGACGAGCGGAAGAGGTCGGTGAGGTCGTCCTGGGAGAGGAAGCCGCGGATGTCGATGCCATCGTCGGGGATACGAAGCCGTGTCAGCAGGAGCCGCACGGCCAGCGGATCAGCGCCGGCGATCCGAAGCTCGGCTCCGGTGCGCCGCCTGATCTCCGGCCAGGCGCGAAGGAGCACCTGGAGGCCTTTCCGCGTCTCGTGGCGGCCGGCGAAGACGACGGCGTGGTCGCGGCCGCCAGGATCCGCACGCTCGGGGATCAGCACACCGTTCGGAATCACCTCGTATTCGCCGGGAAGCCACCGGGCCGCAGACGCCCTTGCCTGCTCCGAGACAGCAATCCGATGGTCGATCCGCTGCATGAGGAAGCCCCAGACGTGCATCCCGCCGCGCATCCAGCCAAGATCGCCCGACGCATGGTGCGTGGCGACCATCGGCGTGCGCGCAACGGAAAGGGTCGAGACGCAGATCGCGGGCGTCATCGGCTCGTGGAGGTGGAGCACATCGAACTTCTCACGCTCGAGCGCCCGCCGGATGCGGAAGAACGTGCGGGGGCTGAGCACGATGTTCGGTAGTGACCCGTTCGCCGGCACGATCACCGACCGGCCGACCGGGATCACGTTGTCCGGGAGCATCCCGTGCCGTCCGACACGCGGATGCAACACGCGGGTGAACTGGCCGGGCGGGTCGTTGCCCATGATCAGCCGCACGTCGACGCCGAGCGCCTCGAGCGCCGCCGCCTGCAACTCCGCGTGCTCGTTCACCGCCCCCCAGAACGACCACGAGAACGGCACGACTATCCCCACCTTCACACGCGGGACTATGCCGTACCGGCAATGGCCAAGGAAGACACGTCGGACATCGCGGCGGCAGACCGGTCGCCTCCCGTAGTCTGAAGATGAGTTGCACAGGCGAAGATAGAGAGGCTGAGCATGCGTCTGGACGGGATCCACCACGTCACCTGCATCACCGGCGACGCGCCCGGCAATGTGAGCTTCTATGCCGGAACCCTTGGCCTGCGGATGGTCAAGAAGACGGTGAACCAGGACGATCCGACCGTCTATCACCTCTTCTATGCGGACGAACGGGGGACGCCCGGGTCGGACATCACGTTCTTCGAGTACCCCGGCGCGCGGCGAGGACAGGCGGGCGACGGCATGGTGCACACGGTGAGCTGGCGCATCGCCTCCGAGAGCGCACTCGACTTCTGGGAGCAGCGTCTCGCCGACGAGGGTGTGGCGTCGACGCGTCTCGACGAAAGCCTCGGCTTCGCCGACCCGGAGGGGCTACGCCTCGAGCTCGTCGTCCGGGAGACGAAGGATGCGCCGCTCGTCGCCGAGCACCCGGCGATTCCGGCCGAGCTGGCTCTACAGGGATTCGACGGCGTCCGCGCATTCGCTTCGGCTCCAGAGCGGAGCACGTCAAGCCTCGAAGGGGTGTTGGGTTTCGTTCCCGCAGAGGACGAAACCTGGGAGGTGCGCGGCGAGACGCGCGGTGGGCTGTACACCTACGACGCCCCACCAGCGGACCGCGGCATGGGCGGAGCCGGCACCGTGCACCACATCGCGTTCTCGACTGCGATGGACGAGCAAGAGGCCTGGTTGCAGGCCGTCGTCGACGCCGGCCTCCATCCGAGCCCGATCATCGACCGCTGCTGGTTCAGGTCGATCTACTTCCGCGAGCCGAGCGGCGTGCTGTTCGAGCTCGCGACGCTCGGCCCCGGCTTCTCGGTCGACGAGGATCCGGATCACCTCGGCGAGAAGCTGATCCTGCCGCCGGCGTTCGAGCACCTCCGCGACCGTGTCGAGCCGGCGTTGACCCCGCTGCCCGACCCCCGCGCCGGCTGGGCGCGATAGCTGAATGGCCACGCTCGTCCATCTGACCCGGCCGGCGGCGGCCGAGCCGGAGGGCGCACTCGTTCTGCTCCATGGCCGCGGTGCAGACGAGCACGACCTCTTCCCGCTGCTCGATGCTCTCGATCCGGAACGGCGCCTGCTCGGGGTGACGCCACGTGGGCCGCTGTCGCTGCCACCCGACGGTGCCCACTGGTACGCACTCGGCGGTCTCCCGACGCCGAACCCAGAGACCTTCCTGCCCACGTTCGCGCAGGTCTCGGCCTTCCTAGACGCGCTCCCCGTGCCGATCGACCGGGTCGTCCTCGGCGGCTTCTCGCAGGGTGCCGTGATGAGCTACGCGCTCGGGCTCGGCGGCGGCGGGCCGCGTCCTGCTGCGATTGTCGCTCTCTCCGGCTTCTTCCCCCGTGTCCCAGGGTTCGAGATCGACCTCGACAAGCTCGACGGCTACCCGGTGGCGATCGCACACGGCTCACTCGACCCGATCATCCCCGTCGACTTCGGCCGCGACGCCCGCGCGATCCTGGAGGGCGCCGGTGCGTCTGTGCTCTATCGCGAAACACCTATTCCGCACACCATCGACCCGGCTGTCGTCCGCGAGCTCCAGTTGTTCGTCCGCACGGCAACCGGGGCCTAGCGAATGCTCCTCGCAGGCGAGGGGCTGGCCGAGCTCCACACACACCTCGGCGGCTCGGTCGCCTCAGAGATCCTCTGGAGCCTTGCCCACGAGCAGGGAATCGCGCTCCCGGTGAAGGACTACTGGGAGTTCGACCGCCTCGTCACGGTTTCGGATCCGCGTGGCGTCGAGAATCTCGACGCGCTTGACGCGATCTACCACTGGACGGAGCTGATCCAGTCGTCGCCGCTCGCGGTCGAGCGCTCCGTCCACGATGCGATCGGCGGCGCGTACCGCTCCCAGGGGATCACCACGCTCGAGCTCCGTTTCAACCCGATGAAGCGGAACCGCGGTGGCGAGCGCGACCTCGATCACATCATCCTCGCCGCCGTCCGGGGCCTCGACCGGGCGCGGCTCGAGTACCCACAGGTGCGCGCCGGGCTGATCCTGATGATGGACCGCACCTTCGACGCACGGCAGAACCAGATCATCGTCGAGAAGGCCGTGCGCTGGTCGGACCGTGGGGTCGTCGGCGTCGACATCGCCGGGCCGCGCCCAGGTGGTGCTCGCTACGACTACGCGCAGATCTCGCCGATGGTCGAGGCAGCCCGCGGTGCCGGGCTCGGCGTCACGATCCACGTCGGCGAGGAGGGCGCAACCGGTCGGGACGAAATCGCCGAAGTCGTCGAGCAGCTGCGACCGGACCGCATCGGCCACGGAATCCTCGCCGCTGCCGACCCCGAGCTGATGCGCCGGCTGCGCGACGCCGGGATCGTGCTGGAGATCTGCCCGACTTCGAACCTGCTCACGAAAGCCTTGCGCGACGAGGATGAGCTGCGTGCCACATTTCGTGCGTTCGTCGAGCACAGCGTCGCATTCACGATCGCGACCGACGGCCCGGAGATGATGCGGACGCACCTTCGCGACGAGCTCGAGCTGCTCGAGCGGATCGGCGCACTCGACGAGGTCGAGCTCCGCGCGGCCAACGCCCGCGGCCATGCGGCCAGCTTCATCGGCCGTCGATGAAGCAGCCCTCGCGGGCGCAGATCTGGGGCGCACTCGCGATCGTCTATGTGGTCTGGGGCTCGACGTACCTCGGGATCAAGCTCGCCGTTCGCACGCTGCCCCCCGTCCTCACGGCCGGGACGCGATTCCTCGCGGCGTCGGCCATGCTCGCACTCGTCCTCGCGCTGCTGAGGCGCCCGCTGCGCGTGACTCGACGTGAGGCGCTCGGCGCGGGGGCGCTCGGAGTCATGCTGCTCGGGGCTGGGGTCGGGATGGTCCACGTCGCCGAGCAACGAATCGACTCGGGAGTCGCGGCGATGATTGCGGGGTCGGTGCCGCTGCAGGTGGTCGTCTGGCGCACGCTTGCCGGTGAGCGCGTGCAGCGTGGGACGGCAGTAGCCGCGCTGATCGGTCTTCTCGGGTTGGCGCTGATCGTCGTGCCGGGAGGCTTCCGTGGCGGCTCGTCCGCAGTCGGGCTTCTGATCATGCTCGGGGCATCCCTCAGCTGGTCGCGCGGGTCGTTTATCTCGCACCGCATGACCCTGCCGCAGGATCCGTTCGTCGCGACGACGATCGAGATGCTCGCTGGTGGCCTCGTGCTGGTCGTCCTCGGCTCGGCTCTCGGCGAATGGAGCGACGTCACCCGAGGTGCGCTCCAACCCGGACCGGTCGCCGCGTGGGCCTACCTCGCGGTGGCCGGGTCGATGATCGGCTTCACCGCGTATGCGTGGCTCCTGCGGGTGGCGCCGATCTCGCAGGTCGTGACGCACCAGTACGTCAACCCGTTGGTCGCGATCGTCCTCGGGGCTGCGGTCATCGGCGAGCGGCCTACTGCCTTCACGGCGGTCGGCGCGGTGCTGATCCTGGGCGCGGTGATCGTGACCGTCAGCCGAGAGGGCAGGGCCACGCGATCGCCTGTGTTGTGCGAACCGGGGACAGGCTAACCCTGTCCCCGGTTCGAGTTACAGCGTCTCGGTCTCTGCTGCGGGCGCTACCGCAGTTTCGGCAGCCGCAGCTTCGGCAGCCGGCTGAGCCGGTTCGTCTGCTGATCCGGCGACTGCATCGACCGCCCGGCCGGTTGCGCTGTCGACCTTGTCGAGCGCTCCGGTGAGCTTGCCGCCGGTCTTGTCGTCGACGAAGTCCGTTGCCCTGTCGACGGCGCCCTTCACGTCGTCGGCATGATCCGCGACAGCGTCGCGAGCCTTGTCGACGGCGCCGCCTACCGCGGCACCTGCCTTCTCGGCCATCGGGGCAGCCTTGTCGCCGATCTCCCGCGCCGCTTCTTTCGTCTTGCCCATGATCTTGTCCAGTAGTCCCATGGCGGCGACTCTAGTCGGACCGAACCGCTCCCGCTTCGTGGTCGAGCAGCCAACGCTTCAGCTCGAGACCGCCGCCGTAGCCCGTGAGCGAGCCGCCGGCGCCGATGACGCGATGGCATGGGAGGACGATCGGGAGAGGATTGCGGCCGTTCGCAGCGCCGACGGCCCGCACTGCGCGCGGGACGCCGAGGCGTCGGGCTTGCTCCCCGTAGCTCACCGTCCTCCCGTACGGGATCTCGGCGAGCGCGCTCCAGGCGCGAACCTGGAATGGTGTGCCACTGAGGTCGAGTGGCAAGTCGAAGGTGCGTCGAGTGCCCGCGAAATACTCCTCGAGCTGTGTCAGCGTCGCCTCGAGTACCGAGTTGGTCGGAGTCCGCTCAGTCTCGGCAGCTCCCCAACTCACCGTGCAGAGGCCATGTTCGGACGCAACCAGCGTCAGCGTGCCGATCGGAGACGAGGCCGAAATCCGGTCGAGCGCCTTCGGTGCCAATTGGGTCACGATCTCGATCGTTCGACTGTCACGTGACAGTCGAACACACGGGACTGTGACCTAAACGTCACGAGACCTGATCGTCACGAGATAGGGTCGCATCCGCCGCCCAGAGATGGTGGGTTGCGTAGGAGCGCCAGGGCCGCCAGCGCTCGGCATGCGCCGCAAGCTCTCGTGGTGAGGTGGGTAGGCCGAGCCGGTCGGCAGCCCTGAGCACGCCGAGATCCTCGGCAGGGAACGCGTCAGGGTCGCCGAGTGCGCGCAACGCGACATAGCTCGCGGTCCACGGGCCGATTCCCGGGACGTCGAGCAGCTGGCGCCTCGCCTCGTCGCGGTCGGCCCATGGATCGAGCACGATCGAGCCTGCTGCGAGACGACGGGTGAGTTCCCGAAGCGTCCGCTGCCTGGCTCCGGTCAGACCGAAGCCCGTGAGGTCGGCTTCCGCCAACGTCTCGGGAACCGGGAATGCGTGCCTGAGGTGGCCGTTCGGCTCGTCGAGCGGAGCGCCGAAGGCGAGCGCCAAACGCCCGGCGATCGTGCGTGCGCCGGCGACCGAGATCTGCTGCCCGAGCACCGCGCGGATCGCGCTCTCCGCGCCGTCGACCGAGCCAGGCACACGCTGCCCCGGGCTTATCGCAACGAGTGCGCCGAGTGCCGCGTCGGTCGCCAGCGCTCCCGAAACCGCCTCCGGATCCGCGTCGAGATCGAGCAGTCGCCGGCAGCGGTACACGGCGGTGGCAAGGTCTGCCATCGTCGTCAGCCGGAAGCTGGCGACAACGTGGTCGTCGGCGGGCTCGAGCGAGACGACGCCGACCCCACCCGGGAGTCGGAGCGTCCGTCGGTAGACCCCGCCGTCGACCGCCTCGACACCCGAGACGGCGCGCGCGGCAAGCCATGCGACGACCCCCGCGCCGTCGAACGGCACTCGCACCGGCAGCCGCAGGCTCAGCTGACCAGGCTCCTGCTGCTCCCCATTCCGTCGCGCGCGGCGCAGCCCACTCGGCGTCCCGGCGAAAACTTCGCGGATGGTGTCATTGAACTGGCGCACGCTGCCAAAGCCGGCGGCGAAGGCGATGTCCCGGAACGGCAGGTCCGTCGTCTCGACCAGGACTCGGGCCGTCTGGGCACGCTGAGCACGTGCGAGCGCGAGAGGCGGCGCCCCAAGCTCCTCGACGAGCAACCGGTTGAGGTGTCGCTCGCTGACGGCCAGGCGTCTGGCAAGACCCGGGACTCCCTCGCGGTCGACAACTGCGTCGCTGACCAGCCGCATAGCCCGCCCGACGAGGTCACCGCGCGTGTCCCACTCCGGCGAGCCGGCGACCGCGTCCGGGCGACAACGCTTGCACGCCCGCAACCCCGCGAGCTGAGCCGCGGCAGCCGTCCGGTAGAAGCCGACGTTCCGGCGCTTGGGATGCACCGGCGTCGGGCAGCTCGGACGGCAGTAGATCCGCGTCGTCCGCACGCCGACCACAAACAGCCCGTCGAAGCGTGCGTCGCGACTCTCGAGCGCGCGGTAACAGGAGTCGAAGTCGAGGCGCGAGAAGCTCATCGCCCCATCATGCCCGCCGAGCCGGGCTCCGGCTAGCGGAAATCGGACAGGGCGGTCAGCTGACCTGTGTCCGCTGGTACGAGAGGAACTCGAGCAGGTCGGAACGGGTGAGGATCGCGGCCGGCTTCCCCGCACTGCCGACGACAACCGCGGCACTCGGGCCGGAGAGATCGGAGAACACCTCGTCGAGCGACGCCCCGGCGTCGACGGTCGCGAGCGGCGGCTGCATCGCGACAGCCACCGAGTCGTTGAGCGCGTCCGGGTTCTTGAAGACGCGATCGAGCAGGCTGCGTTCCTGGATCGAGCCGACGATGTCGGTCATCGCCACGACGGGCTCGTGGCGGACAACCGGGAGCTGCGAGATCGAGTAGCGCTGCATCAGCTCGATCGCGGCGCCGACCTTCTGGCTCGACTCGATCGTGACGAGCTCCGGCAGCGCCTGAGCCTCACCCCGTTTGAAGCCGAGCACCTCGGCGACCGTGGGCGGCGGCGTGCGGCGCTCGAGGAAGCCGTACTGCAGCATCCAGTTGTCGTCGTAGAACTTCGAGAGGTACGAGCGGCCCGAGTCGGGGAAGAGGAGCAGGACGCGCGCGTCCGGGCCGAGGCGCCGTGCGACCTCCACCCCCGCCCACGCGGTCGTTCCGGACGAGCCGCCGACGAGCAACCCCTCCTCGCGTGCGAGGCGCCGCGCCATCACGAACGAGTCACGATCCGAGACCCGCACCCACTCGTCGACCACCGCAGGATCCATCGTCTTCGGCCATGTGTCCTTCCCGATCCCTTCGACCAGATACGAGTGGAGCGGGTGGGCGTCGTCAGCGGTGTAGACCGAGCCCTCCGGATCGGCGCCGACGATCAGCGCCTCCGAGCCGCGCTCCTTGAAGTAGCGGCCGATGCCCGAGATCGTCCCACCCGTCCCGACCGAGATGACGATCGCGTCGATCTCGCCGTCGATCTGCTTCCAGAGCTCCGGCCCTGTCACCCGGTAGTGAGCCTCCGGATTAGCGCTGTTCGAGTACTGGTCGGGCTTGAAGCCGCCGGGGATTTCCTCGGCGAGGCGGTCGGAGACGGAGTAGTAGCTCTCGGGGGAATCGTGTTCGACAGCGGTCGGGGTGATCACGACCTCGGCGCCGTAGGCGCGCAGCATCGCGATCTTCTCCTGGCTCATCTTGTCGGGCATCACGAAGATGCAGCGGTAGCCCTTGAGCGCGGCGGCCATCGCAAGGCCGACGCCCGTGTTGCCGGACGTGGGTTCGACGATGGTGCCGCCGGGGAGGAGCCTGCCGTCGCGCTCGGCAGCCCCGATCATGGCCATGCCGATGCGGTCCTTCACCGACCCGCCCGGGTTCAGGTACTCGAGCTTCGCGAGCAGCTGGCCGGGGACGTCGCGCGAGAGCCGGTCGAGCCGAACGATCGGCGTGTGGCCGACGAGCTCGAGGACGGTGGGGTAGTCGCGCGCCATCTCGGCGCAAGCGTACTCATCGGAAGACCAACGGCTTGCCGAACGGTCGGGGGGTTCCCGCGGCGCCGTGAAATGCCTCAAGCGTCGATCACGGCGAGCCGACTAGAAAGCAATGCGTCTCCAACCGTTCGGGTTGAGCATCCTCGTCCTGGCCGTGACCCTTGGCTTGTTGGACGTGGGCTCCGGCACTGCCTCCAACCAAACAGCCTCGCCCCTGAGCCCGAAGGAAGGCTCGCTGCTTGGCGCGTGGTACTCCAGTAACACTCGCGACATTGATACGAGTGTTTCGTGCGAACGGGATAACGCTAAGTATCGATCAGATCGGATGTCGAACCACAGACCCGTCTGAAGTAGACGCGACCAATGGCGGACCCACCGGGGTAGGGGAATCCGCCGAGACGGAGCGACGACAAGGCTATATCCTGTGCCGGGTGAGATTCCGCGCGGCCGATCGGGTTGTGCGGGTCGTGAAGTACAAAACAGACAGCGAGACGCACCTGGGTGTGCTCAACGTTGGATGCGCCGTTTACCCTTACAGCGCGTCGCTTGAACGATCGCAGGTAATGCGAGTCAAGAAGGCACTCGAGGCTGTCGTTCGCGCAACGCCAAGAGGTTAAATCGATCGATTGAGCTACGGTGCCGGCATGAGCGGCACGCGCGAAGACCCGTGGATCCTGCAGACGCCGAGTCTCGGCTCCGAGATTCAGGCCTACCGGGACGAGCGCTCCGATCCTCCTGCGCTCGTCGTCCAGGTCGGGACGACCGAGGTCCGCTACCTCCTGCGCGCCCTCGACGACCTCCACGCGATGCTCGCGGCGCACGCCGACTGGATGGCGCTCGGCAGCGCCGACGAGCAGAAGCCGGCCGCCGACGGCACCGTCGAAGCGTGGGCGCGCTCGCCCGAGAACCCGGTCGGCGGCTGGTACGGCCTGAAGAAGGGTCTTCGCGGGCGCTTCGCCAACTACGTACCTCCCGTGCTCGAGGCACTCGGCCGCGCCGAGGTCGAGCACAACCCACGCAACAACCGGATGCGTGCGATCTAACCCGGCGGACTAGTGCCGGAAGTGGCGGCGGCCGGTGAAGACCATCGCAGCGCCCGCAGCCTCGAGCGCGGCGATCACGTCTGCATCGCGTTTCGACCCCCCCGGCTGGATCACGGCGGCGACGCCTGCGTCTAGCGCGAGCTGCACGCCGTCCGCAAACGGGAAGAACGCGTCGGAGGCGAGCGTCGCGCCGGCCAGTGAGTGCCCGTGTTCGCCTGCTTTGCCGACTGCGAACCGCACCGCGTCGACGCGACTGACCTGACCACTACCGATGCCGAGTGTCTGCCCTTCTCGTACAACGACTATCGCGTTCGAGGTGACGCGCCGCACGACGGCCCACGCGAAGAGCAGGTCGGCCCAACGCGCCTCGTCCACCTCGCCGCAGACGACTTCCATGGTCTCCCGATCGTCTGGCGCCGTGTCGCTCTCCTGCACGAGGATCCCGCCCGGCACGCGCTTGTAGTCGGTTTCACCAGAGGCTTCCGCCCGCCGTTCGAGGTCGTCGAGGACGCGCGTCGCCGGTTTGCGGGCGAGAGCCTCCAGCGCCTCGTCGTCGTAGCCCGGTGCGAGCAGTACCTCGACGAACTCCTCGGCCAGAGCTGCTCCGAGACCGGGCGGAACGCGCCGCGTCAGCACCACCACGCCACCGTAAGCGGAGATCGGGTCGGCGGCGAGAGCCTTCGCATACGCCTCCTCGATCGTGCCCGCGACCGCCACTCCGCAGGGGTTCGCATGCTTGACGATGACGCAGGCCGGCTGATCGCCGAGCTCAGCCGCGAGCCGCGCCGCGGCAGCAAGGTCGTTGAGATTGTTGAACGAGAGCGGCTTGCCGTGGCGTTGCTCGACCCGGGAGAGAAGATGCGTCCGCACGCCACGCTCGGTGTAGTACGCGGCGCGCTGGTGCGGGTTCTCGCCATAGGCGAGCTCGAGTGCGCGGTCGAAGACCGGCACGAGGGTCTCCAGGATCTCGTCGTTCTGGAGCCAGACGGCGATCGCGGCGTCGTACGCCGCAGTGGTCGTGAACGCCCGGGCAGCGAGTCTTAGCCGCGTCTCCGACCCGACCACACCATCGCGCCGCAGCTCGTCGAGCACGACGTCGTAGTCTGCGGGCCGACAGAGCGGCACGACATGCGCATGGTTCTTCGCCGCGGCACGCAGCATCGCGGGGCCGCCGACGTCGATCTTCTCGATTGCCTCCTCGTGCGTGACATCGCGCACGGCGATCGTCTGCTCGAACGGGTAGAGGTTGACGCAGACCAGGTCGAACGGCTCTATCCCGTGCTTGTCCAGATCGGCCACGTCCTCCTCGACATCGCGTCGCGCCAGGATGCCGCCGTGCACCGCCGGGTGAAGCGTGACCACGCGATGTCCGAGCATCTCGGCGAACCCGGTGAGCTCCTCGACGCGCGTCACACGCAGCCCCTCGTTTTCGAGGGCCGCTGTGGTGCCGCCGCTCGCGACAAGGTCCCAGCCGAGGTCGGCGAGGCCGCGGGCGAACGCGGCGATCCCGGTCTTGTCGTACGCCGAGAGGAGCGCCCTCACGCCTCCACCAGCTCCCTGACGACCTTGGGCAGCAACCGATGCTCGACCGCTTGCACGCGCGCGCGGAGCGTCTCGACCGTGTCGCCGGGAAGCACCGGGACCGCTTCGGCGGCGATCAACAGGCCCGTATCCACGCCCTCGTCCACCCAGTGCACCGTCGCCGCGGTCTCCGGAACACCGGCCGCGAGAACGTCCTCAATCGGGTGCGCGCCTGGGAACTCCGGCAGCGGCGCCGAGTGCGTGTTGACGACGGCGCCGCTGTAGCGATCGAGGAACGGAGGCCTGAGCAGATGCATGTACCCGGCTAAGACGACGAGGTCGACCCCGTGCTCCTCGAGCCAGCCGGCGAGTGCGGCATCGCGCTCATCACGACTGTCGTACGCCGATTCCTCGAACACCCCCGTCGGGATTCCCGCGCTCACAGCGCGCGACAGCGCATGTACACCCGGCACGTTCGAGGCAACTGCTGCGATCGGGAGCTCGGCGTCGATCAGCGCTTGCAGGTTCGACCCGGCTCCGGAGACGAGCACGCCGATCAGCCGGCCCACCGGACACCTTCTCCAGCCTTGACGACGCCGACAACGACATCGCCAGGCCGCACGTCAGCGGCCGGGACCACAACGCAGTAGCCGATCCCGATGTTGAAGACGCAGCGCAACTCGTCCTCACCGACGCCCTGCTCCACAAGCCAGGCGAAAACCGGGGGCCGTTCCCAACCGGTCGGATCGAGCACGGCGCCGAGACCGTCCGGCAGCACACGCGCGAGATTCCCGGCGATCCCGCCGCCGGTGACGTGAGCGAGCCCGCGCACATCGGCCCGAGCACGAAGCACGCGAACCTCGTCGAGGTAGAGCCGCGTTGGCGGCAGCAACAGGTCGGCGTCGAAGTCCTCGTCACCGACGAGCCGCCGCACGAGCGAGAAGCCGTTCGCATGGATACCGGCCGACGGGAAGCCGAGCACGACGTCGCCGGCCTCGATCCGCGATCCGTCGACCAGCCGCTCCCGCTCGACGACCCCGACGCACGTCCCACAGAAGTCGATCTCGTCCTCGCGGTAGATCCCTGGGAGCTCGGCCGTCTCGCCGCCGAGGATCGCGCACCCGGCCACACGACAGACGTCGGCAGCTCCCTCGACGAGCTCCGCGACCCGCTCGGCGTCGATCGTGTTCGCCGCGACGTAGTCGAGAAAGAACAGCGGTTCGGCGCCGGTCGTCAGGACATCGTTGATGCAGTGCGCGGCGAGGTCGGCGCCGCACCAGCGGAGCCGACCGGCACGCCGACCGAGGACGAGCTTCGAGCCAACGGAGTCCGTGGACGCCGCGAGCAGGCGGTGATCGTCGATCGCGAACAGCCCCGCGAACGAGCCGAATGCGCCGGCGACCCCGGGAGTAGCAGTGGACGCGACGGCGGCGCGCAGCCGCTCCACGATCGCATCGGCCGTCGCGAGCGAGACACCCGCAGCAGCGTAGGTCTGCTCCTCTGCCACCTGGGCCGAGTTTACGGTCTTCAGGGCTAGAGTGACCCCGTGATCGGCGCGTCGCTTCTCACCTCGTGGTCGGTCGAGCCGGCGACACTCCTGGCGGCTGCGGTTCTCGCGTTCGCCTACGCGCGACGGGCACGGACCCTCGCGCGGCGCGGCCAGGCAGTTCCCCGCTGGCGGATCGC
>JBBQPW010000027.1:0-14123 GCA_038216845.1 Gaiellales bacterium
ACGGATAGGCGCCGGGCACAGACGGCAGATCGATGCCGCCCATCCGTGCAGCGTCGAGCGCTTCCTCGTAGCCCGCGTCTGCATGGCGCATGACACCGGTTCCAGGGTCGGCTGCAAGCACCCGTTCGAGACGCGCGGCAGCGTCGGCAGTACCGTCCGCGAGTACCACCATGCCCGCGTGGATCGAGTTCCCGATCCCGACGCCGCCGCCGTGATGCACGCTGACCCACGTCGCGCCTGCTGCCGTGTTCAGGAGCGCGTTGAGGATCGGCCAGTCGGCGATCGCGTCTGAGCCGTCCCGCATCGCCTCGGTCTCCCGATAGGGCGACGCGACCGAGCCCGAGTCGAGATGATCGCGCCCGATCACCACCGGCGCCGTCACCTCTCCGGATCGCACGAGCTCGTTGATCGCGAGTCCCGCCAGTGCACGATCGCCGTAGCCCAGCCAGCAGATCCGGGCCGGGAGCCCCTGGAACGCCACCTTCTCCGGTGCCATGGCGAGCCATCGCTGGAGGAGCTCGTCCTCGGGGAACAAGCGGCACAGCTCGGCATCGATCATCGCGATGTCAGCCGGGTCGCCTGAGAGGACTGCCCAACGGAACGGCCCGATGCCGCGACAGAAGAGCGGTCGGATATAGGCCGGGACAAAGCCCGGGTATGTGAACGCCTCTGTCAGACCTGCTCGATAGGCCTCACCTCGCAGGTTGTTGCCATAATCGAAAACATAGCACCCCATGCGGACGAACCCGAGCATCGCCTTGACATGGGTAACAATGGACTGTGAGGCCAGCTCCAGGTACCGCTGCGGATCCCGCGCGCGCAGGGCCTCGGCCTCCTCGAACGGAACCTCCGCCGGCACGTACCCGGTGAGCGGGTCATGGGCCGCCGTCTGATCGGTGACGAGGTCGAAGTGCTCACCGCGCGCCACGAGCTCCGGGAAGACGTCGGCCGCGTTCCCGAGGACACCGACCGACAGTGGTCGCCGCTCCGCGGCGGCAGCCCGAACTCGCGCGAGTGCGTCGTCCAAGGAGTCGGCGACTTCGTCGAGATACCGCGTCTCGAGCCGCCGCTCGATCCGCGACGGATCGACCTCGACACAGAGCATCGCCGCGCCCGCCAGCGTCGCCGCGAGCGGCTGCGCGCCGCCCATCCCGCCGAGCCCGGCCGTCAACACGGTCCGTCCCGCGAGATCCGACGTCCCGAAATGCTTCTCGGCGGCTGCGCAGAACGTCTGATACGTCCCTTGCAGGATCCCCTGCGTGCCGATGTAGATCCACGAGCCGGCGGTCATCTGGCCGAACATCGTCAACCCCTCGGCCTCGAGCCGGCGGAACTCGTCCCACGTCGCCCAACCCGGCACGAGCAGCGAGTTCGCGATCAGCACGCGTGGCGCGCCCGCGTGGGTGCGAAAGACGCCGACGGGCTTGCCGCTCTGGACGAGGAGAGTTTCGTCGTCGCGCAGGCGCAAGAGCGTGCGAACGATGGCGCGCAAGGCGTCGTGCGACCGAGCAGCCTTGCCTGATCCGCCGTACACCACGAGCTTCTCCGGGTGCTCGGCAACCTCGGGGTCGAGGTTGTTGAGCAGCATCCGGAGCGGTGCCTCGGTCTGCCACGAAAGTGCGTTCAGTTCCCGTCCGCGCGGCGACCGGATTCGTGACAGATTACCGCACAACCGCTCGACAGCTGCCTCGCTCATTTCGCGTCGGCCTCCCTCGCATCGCGTCGTTCTCGCTCTCGATACCGCCACCACGTCCAGCTCGTCGCCAAGACGAAGTACCCGAGTGCCATCAGCATCGCCCGCCCGACATGAGACGAGGTCGCCCAGCCGAGGCCGAGGATCACAATCGCGAGTATCCCGTGGGCGATCGCCGCATGGCGATACGGGTGCGTCGTCAACGACGGGGCGGGATCTGAGTGCGATCCTGTGCCCCACGACGCCTTTCTCATACGAGCACTCCAACGGCTGACTCGACAGCGGAAACGACGCGACCGTCCCGGACGCTGCCGGCCACCAACTCGATGTCGGCCGACAGCGAGCGATCGTCCTCGAGCCGCGCAGAGAGTGTTCGGACGAATGCTCGCGCCGCGTTGACGCCGCGCCCCGGTTCGAGCGGGGCGAGGAACTCCACCGCCTGCGCGCCGGCGAGGAGCTCGATCGCGAGGACGTGCTCCACGTTCGCGAGCACCTGGAGCGCCTTCAGTCCGGCGGCGTTCCCCATCGAGACGTGATCCTCCTGACCGGCGCTCGTGGGGATCGAGTCGACGCTCGCCGGATGGGCCAACGACTTGTTCTCGGAGACGAGCGCGGCGGCCACATACTGCAGGATCATGAACCCGGAGTTGAGCCCGCCCTCGACGGTCAGAAACGGCGGCAGCCCATCCGACAGGCTAGGGTTGACCAGCCGCTCCACGCGACGTTCCGAGATCGACGCGAGCTCCGCCACGGCCAGCACAAGCGCGTCCAACGCGAATGCGACCGGTTGCCCGTGGAAGTTCCCGTTCGAGACGACCATGCCTTCGTCGACGAGAACAAGCGGGTTGTCGGTGGCCGCGTTCACCTCGACCTCCACCGTCCGCGCGACGTAATCCAGTAGATCGCGGCTTGCACCGTGCACCTGCGCGGCGCAGCGCAGCGAGTAGGCGTCCTGGACTTTGTCGCACCAGCGATGCGACTCGATGATCGCTGAGCCGTCGAGCAGCAGTCGGATGTTCGCGGCAGAGTCGCCCTGGCCGACGAGCGGGCGGGCGGCATGGATCGGCGCGATGAAGCTCGTCCTCGAGCCACGCAACGCTTCCAGCGACTGCGCGCATGCGATGTCTGCCGTGCGCGCCAGGCGTCGCGCGCGCACGAGCCCGAGCGACGCCATCGCCGCCATGAACTGCGTCCCGTTGATGAGCGACAGTCCCTCTTTGGATGCGAGCCGCACCGGTTCGAGGGCGACCGCTGCAAGAGCCTCGGCGCCGGGGAGCCTGCGGCCTTCGACCCACGCTTCTCCCTCGCCCACGAGCGGCAACGCGAGATGGGCAAGCGGGGCAAGATCGCCGCTCGCGCCGACCGACCCTCGCGCCGGAACGTGTGGGACAAGCCCAGCATCCAGGCACGCGAGCAGCAGTTCGACGGTCGTGATGTGCGCACCCGAGTACCCCTTCGCAAGCGCGTTCGCGCGCAGCAGCATCGCAGCGCGGACGACCTCGTCCGGGTAGGGATCGCCGACGCCGCACGCGTGACTGCGCAGCAAACGGAGCTGTAGCTCGCCGGCCAGCTCGTCAGGAACGTACTGCGAGACGAAGCGGCCGAATCCCGTGTTGACGCCGTACGTGTGCTCACCGTGCAGGCCGTCGACGAGGGCGCGGGCCGCTGCCATCCTCTCGCGCGCGGTCGGAGCGAGAGCCGTCCGACGGCGCTCGACCGCGACCTCCCACACGTTCTCAACGGTCAGGTCATCACCGGTCAGCTGGAGAGGCTCGAGCACGCCCGCGAGTCTAAGCATGCAAGTGGCTCGCCGGTCGTCCGTTATCCTTGCCGGGTGATGAACCGGCTGTCGGCGGCGGTGGCCGCGCTCGGCGCGGCGGCCTTGATGGGTGGGGCGCTCCAGACGAGCGCCGCCGAGACGCTGCCGCGAGTGACGATGATCGGCGACTCGGTCGCAACGGCGCTCGAGTACACGCAGACTGCGCGCGCGATCCTCTCGGATGGCGTCGATCTACGACTGCAGTTGGCGCCGTGCCGTCGTGTTGGCCAGGCGAGTTGCCCATACCTCGGCGCCCGCCCCGCGACCGTGATCGACCTCGTGCCGGTGCTGGGCCAAGAACTCGGGCAGACGGTGGTGATCGCGGTTGGGTACAACGACTACGAGTCGGCCTATACGGGGGACATCGAGGATGCTCTCGCGGCCCTGCGAAAGGCCGGCGTGACGCGCGTGATCTGGCTCACTCTCCACGAGCAGCTGCCGGTGTATGCAGCGATGAACGACCTGATCCGGGCAGCGGCGTCGCGTCACCCCGAGGTGACGGTCGCCGACTGGCAGGTGTACGCGCGAAGCCATCCGGACTGGTTCCAGGGCGATGGCATCCATCTGCAACAGGCGGGCGCCGAGGGGATGGCGACTCTCGTCCACAACACGCTCGTTACGCTCGGGATCCCGGTTCCGACCGCATCGGTACGCGTGGCCGGCGTCGCTATCGCCGCTTCCCGCTTGCCGGACGGGATCATCGGGCGTTCGTATTCGGTCGCCCTCCGGGCGCGTGGGGGGACGCGGCCGTTTCGCTGGGTGCGCAAAGGAGGACGGCTCGCGCCGGGACTACGCTTGACCGCCGACGGACGGCTACGGGGAGTTCCGACCGCGGCAGGATCGTTCTCGTTCCTCGTGCGCGTCATCGATGCGGACCGCGCGTCGGCCACGCACCGGCTCGTGCTCCGGATCCGAAAAAGCTAGAGAAGTCGCACCTCCAGGATCCTCGACGCATCGAGCTCCGGTAACGCGAGTCGCCTGGCCGCTGCGTCGACTGCGACCGATGCCGGCATGAGGCCGACAAGCTCACCGCGCAGCACGTCGACGCCGCGCCGGTGCGCCTCCTCGGTGACTCGCTCGACGACCTCGTGCAAGGCGGTTCGGCTCGTATCCAGGACGTTCATGCTGACTTGCGCCCTGCCCGCAAGCGCCAAGCCCAGCGCCTGCACGCTCGCAAAGCCGCCGCTCGACTCGCGCACCGTCGCAGCAATCGCGCGCGCTATCTCCACGTCATCCGTCGTCAGGTCGATGTTGAACGCTACGAGCGGCGCACGTGCGCCAACCAGCACAGCGCCGGCTCCGAGATCGAGCTTCAGAGGACCAAAATCGGGCGCCAACTCTCCGGCGTCGACCCGGGCCTGCAGCGCCTCCGGCCCGCCGCGACGGAAGAACGCCGGTCGCCGCCCCGCCCCGCTCTCCCCGTACAAGAACACCGGCAGACCGAGCCCTTCTCCAACCCGCTGGCCGACTGCGAGAGCCGCGGCGCGAGCGCGATCCATGTCCTCGGGCCGGATCGGCACCAGCGGAACAACATCCGCGGCTCCGACCCGTGGGTGAACGCCCTCATGGCGCCGTAGGTCGATGAGCTTCCGCGCGCGCTCGATCCCCGCGACGAGGGACTTCACAAGCGCGTCGTCGCCGTCGATACCCGCAAGGGTGAAAACCGAGCGATGATGATCCGCATCCGAATGTGTGTCCAGCAGTCGAGCGTGCGAGGCGAACGCTTCGCCGATTGCCTCGATCGCGGTAGGATCCCGCCCCTCCGAGATGTTCGGAACTGATTCCAGTGGAAGCACGCGCATACTCTACGAAGGTCAAGGCGTACTACCACCGTCGAGCCCCGGAGTACGACGATTGGTGGCTAGGGGAAGGGCTCTACGCGCCCGTCCCGGACAAATGGTCGGAGGAGCGCGACCACCTTCTCGAGACGGTCAAGGGGCTCGAGCCGAAGCGCACGCTCGACGTCGGCTGCGGGACGGGGTTCGTGACGATGCACCTGCCAGGTGAGATCGTCGGCCTCGATCAGAGCGATGCGATGGTGGCGGTCGCCGCGAAACGCGTGAAGACCGCCGAGTTCGTGGTCGGAGATGCACTCCACCTTCCGTTCGCAGACGGTTCGTTTGAACGCGTCTTCACGAGCCACCTCTACGGCCACTTGGAAATAGCCGAACAGCTCAAGTTCCTGAGCGAAGCGCGCCGTGTCGCGCCGGAGCTCGTGGTCGTCGACGCCGCAACCCAGGGCGGAGCAGAACGCAACGAGTGGCAAGACCGCGTTCTCAAGGACGGCTCCCAGTGGCGTGTCTACAAGCGCTACTTCTCGAGCTCGACGCTGCTGTCCGAGATCGGTGGCGGCGAGACGATCCACTCCGGACGGTGGTTTGTCGCCGTCCGCTCTCCACGTTGAGTATCGCCTCGACGTGAGGGCGTACCGCTCGCTCGCAAGTCTGCAGCGCGAGTTGCGCTCCTGTCGCCTGTGCGTCCACGCAGGCTTCCCGCTCGAGTCGTGGCCCGTCGTCGAGACGGCGAGCGGACAACGCGCCTATCTGCTCGGCCAGGCGCCGGGAATCGTCGAAGGAGCCGAGGGTCGGCCGTGGCGTGGTCGTGCCGGAGCGACGCTACGGCGCTGGCTGCGGCTCGACGAGGACGCGTTCTACGCGACCTTCTACTGCGCGGCGGTGACTCGCTGTTACCCAGGTCGGCCGGCGTCGGGTCGAGGTGACCGGACGCCGAGCCTGACCGAGCGCGAACTCTGCTCACGGTGGATCGAGCACGAGCTGCGTCTGCTCCGTCCCGAGCTCGTCGTCACCGTCGGCGGTCTCGCGCTCCGTCAGCTGCTCGGGATCACGACCCTGACCGACTCGATCGGCAAGAGCTACGTCCACGGCGATGCGATCGTGGTGCCGCTGCCGCATCCATCCGGCGCGAGCAGCTGGCCGAACGACCCGCGGAACCGCGCTCGGCTGAGCAAGGCGCTCACGCATGTGCGGCGAGAGCTCGCACGGCTCGCGGAAGCGGAAGCCAGCAACAATCGTTGACATCTCCCGTGGCCCGGTCAAAGAAACAGTCGAACGCACGCACCTTCGTCCGCCTGCTCGGCTTCCTGCGCCCGTACCGCGGGTCGCTCGCGTTTTCGACGGTCCTCGCGGTCGGCTCCCAGGCCGGCGCGATCGCGGTGCTCGTCCTCACGGGACAGGTCGTCGACGAGCTTCGCGGCGCGCGCGATACCCACCGGCTGACCGCCCTCGTCGTCGCGATCCTGGTCGTCGGTGTCGTCAAGGCGGCGCTGATGGTCGGGCGCCGGTTCATCTCAGGCCGTCAGGCTCTCGGCGTGGAGTACGACATGCGCGACGCGCTCTACGCGCGACTGCTCCGTCTCTCCTTCGGCTTCTACGACCGACACCAGACCGGCCAGCTGATGTCTCGCGCGACGGTCGACCTGCAGACGGTTCGCTTCTTCCTCGGCTACGGGCTAATCTTCTTCGTCCAGCACTCGCTGACGATCGTCTCGGTCACGGCCGTCCTGTTCGTCTACGAGTGGAAGCTCGCACTCATCGCGGTCGCGACCACCCCGCTGATCGTCGCCACTGCGTACCGCTACAGCGAGCGGTCGCATCCCGTGCTGCGCGACGTCCAGCAGAAGCTGGCCGATGTCGCGACCGTCGCCGAGGAGTCGATCGTCGGCATCCACGTCGTCAAGTCCTTTGCGCAGGAGGATCGACGTCAAGAGCGGTTCGAGCGGTCCTCGGGCGAGGTCTTCGAGCTGAGCGTCCGCGCGAACACGCAGCGGGCGATCTACGTGCCGCTGCTGACGTTCATGCCGATCCTGGCGCAGTCGGCCGTCCTGATCGCGGCGGGGCACATGGTCGTCCGCGGCGGGCTGTCCCTCGGCGGATTCTTCGCCTTCAACCTGTTGCTGAACATGCTCGTCGCGCCACTGCGGATGCTCGGCATGTGGATCGGCCAGGCGCAGCGCGCGACCGCATCCGGCGAGCGGTTCTTCGAGGTGATCGACGAGCCCGAGGACGTTGCCGACCCGCCCGCGGCCCAGCCGTTGCCGCGCGGCCCGGGCCGCGTCGTCTTCGAGCGAGTCGACTTCGCGTACGAGCCGGGCCGGCCCGTGCTGCACAAGATCGACCTGGAGCTGGCCGCTGGATCCACCGTCGCCCTGATCGGGCGCTCCGGCTCCGGGAAGACGACACTCGCCGCGCTCGTCCCGCGGTTCTACGACGTCTCCGGCGGACGTGTCCTCGTCGACGGTGTCGACGTCCGCGAGGTGACTCGCCGCTCGCTGCGCCGTGAGGTCGGCGTCATCTCGCAGGATCCGTTCCTGTTCTCGGCGAGCGTCCGCGACAACATCGCCTTCGGCGTTCCCGACGTGCCGCAGGAGCTCGTCGAGGCGGCGGCGCGGGCCGCGCAGGCACACGGCTTCGTCGAGAGACTGCCCGAGGGTTACGACACGGTGATCGGCGAGCGCGGCATCACGCTCTCCGGGGGCCAGCGGCAGCGGATCGCCATCGCACGGGCCCTCGTGATCGACCCGCGGATCCTGATCCTCGACGACGCCACCGCCTCGGTCGACGCAACCACCGAGGCTGAGATCCGCGCAGGTCTCACCGAGGCGATGCGCGACCGGACGACGATCGTGATCGCGCACCGGCTCTCGACAATCGCCCTCGCCGACACGGTGGTCGTTCTCGACCACGGCCGAATCGTCGCACGCGGTAACCAGTCGGAGCTGCTCGAGACGAGCCCCGTCTTCCGCGAGATCCACGACCACGGGCTGCTCCAGGAGATCGGGGTGGCCCTGTGAAGGTGTGGCAGGCCGGGTCGCACCTGTCAGACGAGCGCGGCGCGCGCGTCGCCGACTGGTCGTGGCGTCGAACACGCCGGCGGCTGGGGTTGCTGGTGCGGCTGACGCTGCCGTACCGCTGGCGGACAGCTCTGGCCGTCGTCTCGCTGCTCGCGTTCACCGTGGTTGGGCTGGCACCGCCGTACCTCGCGAAGCTCGCCGTCGACAAGGGAATCCGGCAGCACGACCTGCACGCGCTCGCCCTGATCGTGGGTGCCTTTCTCGCCACCGGTGTCGCGACCCTCGCCCTCTCGTCCGCGCAGACCTACCAGACGGGCTGGGTGGGCGAGCGTGTCCTCGCCGATCTCCGCAACCGGCTGTTTGGCCATTTGCAACAGCTTTCCCTGGGCTACTTCGAGAGGAACCGCACCGGCGCGATCATCAGCCGGATCACCAACGACGTCGAAGCGCTCGACCAGCTCGTCACGGACGGCGTCACGAGTCTCGTCCAGAACACGCTGCTGCTCGTGGGCACGGCGGTCGTCCTGCTCTTCCTCGACTGGCGGCTCGCGCTCGCGACCCTCACGATCGTGCCGCTCGTAGCGCTCGCAACGGCGTGGTTCCGGATCCGCTCGAACCGCGCGTACCGGCGGGTGCGGGAGCGGATCGGGCTCGTCACAGCGACGCTAGCCGAGGACATAGCGGGGATGCGTGTCGTGCAGTCGTTCACGCGCGAGCCCGTGAACCAGGAGGGCTTCCGCGGTATCAACGATCGCTATCGCGAGGCGAACTACGAGACGGTCGTCCTGAACGGCGTCTACTTCCCGGTTGTCGACTTCCTCTCGTCGCTCGCCACCGCGATCGTCCTCGGCTACGGCGGTTACCTGCTGATCCACCACGAGGTGACGATCGGGACGCTCCTCGCCTTCACGCTCTACCTCGCGAACTTCTTCGACCCGGTGCAGCAGCTCTCGCAGCTCTACAACACGTTCCTGTCCGCAATCGCAGCGCTCGACAAGATCATGGAGGTCCTGGAGGAGGAGCCCGAGGTCGTTGACGCGCCTGGCGCCATGGCTCTGCCTCGTGCAGCCGGCAACGTGCGCCTCGAGCACGTCCGCTTCGGCTACGGCGACCTGCCCGAGGTGCTGCACGACATCGACCTCGACATTCCCGCGGGAACGACGGTCGCGCTCGTCGGCCAGACGGGAGCGGGCAAGTCGACGATCGCCAAGCTGCTCGCACGCTTCTACGACCCGCGCGACGGTCGAATCACGGTCGACGGGCACGACCTCCGAGACGTCACCCAGCACTCGCTACGCCGGCAGCTCGGGATCGTGCCGCAGGAGGGATTCCTCTTCGCCGGCACCGTGGCCGAGAACATCGCCTTCGGCCGCCCCGACGCGAGCCGGGCCGACGTCGAAGAGGCAGCCGAGGCAGTCGGTGCAGACGACTGGATTCGCGAGTTGGAAAACGGTTACGACACCGAGCTCGGCGAGCGCGGCTTCCGGCTGTCGCTCGGCCAGCGGCAGCTGCTCGCCTTTGCCCGCGCGCTGCTCGCCGACCCGCGGATCCTGATCCTCGACGAGGCGACGTCGTCGGTCGACATCGGTACGGAGCGCAAGATCGAACAGGGGATGCACCGGCTGTTCGCGGGCCGTACGGCGTTCGTGATCGCCCATCGACTGTCGACGATCCGCGACGCCGACCTGATCGTCGTCCTCGAGGACGGCGGTGTCGTGGAGCAGGGCACGCACGCGGAGCTGATCTCGCGGCGTGGTGTGTACACGAGTCTTTACGGCGACTGGGCGGCTCACGTAGCGTGACCTTGTGACGAATCGTCACAAGGTCACGATTGGTCGGCCGCTCGAATGCGACATCGCGATCGTCGGCGGGGGCACAGCGGGGTGCGTTGTCGCGGGACGACTCGCCGCCGAGAGCGACGCCGAGGTGATCTTGCTCGAGGCAGGCCTTGACTACGGCGCATACGGGTCCGGTCTGTGGCCCGCCGATCTGCTCGATGGAGGCGCGCTTGGCACCTCAGACGCCTGGGGCTATGCGAGCGGTGACCTGTACCCGGGCCGATCCCCGATCGAGTTCCAACGGGCACGCGTGATCGGAGGCTGCTCGTCGCACAACGGGTGCATCGTGGCAGTCGGCTGCCCGCCGGACTACGACAGCTGGGCCACGATCTCCGGCGACGACGGCTGGAGAACCGCTGCGCTGCGGCCGTTGTTCGCCCGCGCGCTCGAACGTCTTCGCGTGCGTCACTACGACGATGCCGAGATCGGCCCGTACCATCGCGCCTGCATCGACGCGGCCGCCGCGCTCGGGTGGCCTCAGGGTGATGACCTCGACGACCTCGACGCGGGAATCGCGTTCGGCGCCGAACCGGTGAACATCGAGAACGGCGTGCGGGTGAATGCCGCGTTCGCCTACCTCGATCCAGCGCGGTCCCGTCCAAACCTGAGGATCGTCGACGAGACGCTCGGCGACCGGCTCGTGTTTTCGCGTCGCCACGTCGAGGTGATCGGCCGCCGGCACGGCGACGAGCTACGCGTACGAGCGGGCCGCGTCGTGCTCGCCGCCGGGGCGTACGGCTCTCCCGCCGTTCTGCTCCGGTCCGGTGTCGGTGATCCGGACGAGTTGCGCTCGCTCGGGATCGCCCCCATCCATCCGCTGCGTGGGGTAGGCGCGAATTTGCACGACCATCCACTCGTGGAGGTCGACTTCGCCGGCTCCGACGAGCTCCGCTCGCTGATGCGCAGCGCATCGGCTGCCGGGTTCGTTCCGGAGGAGCAGACGATCGGCAAGCTCCGCTCGAGCCGTGCGACCGGGCCGTACGACCTGCACCTGATGCCCGTTGCCGCTCCGGAGCACAGCCTGTTCAGCGGCCGCGTCCTCATTGGCGCTGCCGCTCTCGAGCCACGCTCGCGCGGCCGGCTCCGCCTACGCAGCGCCGACCCTGAAGTCGCCCCTCTCCTCGACCACGGCTATCTCTCCGATCCCGAGGGACACGATCTCGCGGTGCTCCTGGAGGGCGTCGAACGTGTACGCGAGCTGGCCGCCGAGCCGACGCTTCGCACGCTGATCGGCCGCGAGACGACGCCTGGCAGCGCCCAGGACCTCGGCGCCGCAATCCGCCGGATCCACGGCCACTACTTCCACCCCGTCGGAACGTGTGCGATGGGACCGGCCGACGATCCGGATGCTGTCTGCGACGGGCGCGGGCGTGTGCACGGGCTCGGCCGTGTTGTCGTCGCCGACTGCTCGCTAATGCCCGTCGTGCCGCGCGCGAACACGAATGTCCCGGCTGTGGTCGTCGGAGAGCGAATCGCGGACACGCTGCTCGCAACGCTCTAAGCTCCGCTCATGGCGGCCGACGAAACCGAGCTCCCGGATGCAGACGGCCCGATCTCGGAGGAGGCAGCCCGCGACACCCTCCTGACCCCGTCGCAGGCGGTCGCCGGGATGCACATTCGCGTGCCGTACCGCGGCAACAAGAAGCTCCGCCGCGTACTTGACCGCGTGAACGACGACCGCCAGCTGAAGGGCTGGTGGCACGTCTCGAACGTCAACGCGGTCGTCCGCCTCGAGATCAACGACCACTCCTGGGTGCACATCCAGATCGTCGCCAACATCGGCCTCAAGCTCCTCCGCCAGCTCGTCAAACATGGTGTCGAGCCGTCGGCCGTCCGCGACTACGGGATGCACGGCGACGATTCCGAGGTGATCGTCGTCCTCGCGGCGCTGACCCACTGCGTCGGCATGTCGGTGCACCGCCGCGGCCACGAGGACTGGAGCCTGTTCCTCGCCGAGCCGAAGCTGCGCGAGCTCCTCGACGGCGTCTACGAGGAGCCAGACCTGACGGTCATCGTCTGCGAGGTGCTGCAGGCGATCACGAGCCACCGCGCGGATGGCGAGCCACTGTCGCTCGAGGCGGGGATACTCCGCGTAGCCGACGCGCTCGACATGGCAAAGGGACGCTCGCGTATCCCGTTCGAGCGCGGCCAGGTGACGATGCACTCGCTGTCCGCCGCCGCCATCGACGAGGTGCGTATCGAGGACGGTGAGGTCAAGCCCGTGAAGCTCGAGATCCTGATGAACAACTCCTCCGGCATCTTCCAGGTCGACGGATTACTGAAGGCCAAGCTCGCCGGCTCCGGCCTCGAGCCGTACGTCGAGGTCGTCGCGCACATCGACACCGAGAGCGAGAAGAGCCTCGTCCCTGTCTACCGATTCGAACCGTGAACCAGGTTCTCATGGTCCGGGAATCTGCTCCCGCAGATTCCCGGACCATCAGTGGCCTACGGCCACGAAGAGACCGGGTAGTACTGCACGGGGACCACGACTGACGTCGCGATCTTGTCGTGCCAGGTCTGCTTCTCCTTGTCCCAGAGCATCCAGAAGTAGCCGAGTAGGCACGGGATCTCCGAGAGGATCCTGCCGATCCAGCGGAAGAACGCCCGTCCGTAGCCGATCGAGCCTCCAGACGAGAAGTCGATGACACGAATGCCGAGGGCGCGCTTCCCCACGGTCTGCCCGCTTTGGCTCCCCTCGAAGTACGTGAAGTACGCGAGCGAGACCAGTGCGCCGATTCCATACGCTGCGGACTGTCCGATGATCGCGTAGACGACGCCGTAGACGACGCCGACGACGATCCCGTCAACGATGGCGGCGGCAAGGCGCCTGCCGAAGCTCGCGCGTGGCCCTGAAGGCCCACTGGGGGCGTAGGCGGGTGGTGCCGGTGGTACCGGTGGTGTAGCACTGGACGTTTCGGACATGGACGGCTCCTTCGGTCGTTAAACGAATCCGAAGCGGTGGAGCTCGAAGAGCCACATCGCCCCGAGAATGAACGGGAGGACGGCGATCGGGACGGACAGCGTGCGCGGGCGGTACAGCAGCAACGCGATGGCGCCGGCGACGAGCGCGATCCCGGCCGGGTTGGCCATGAGCGCGTCCCGCAGGTGGAGTCTGACAGTCGCCTCGACGCTGGTCGTCATCCCGCAGAGTGGGCAAGGCATACCTGTGAGTGTCCGCAGCAGGCAGGGAACTCCACTCTGCCCGCCGTGCAGCGCCGGGAGATACGGCAGGACGACGGCGGCCGGGAACAGCAACGCGGCGACAACGCGGAGTTCGGCGGGATCGAGATCCGTAGCGCGCAAAGGCAACGCGAACATACAAGGGGCGCCGGTCGGCGGCTACCACGGGAACTTCAGGGGCGCTCGCCCTTCGCCGCGACGAGTGCCTCGAGGAAACGCTCGCCGCGCAACTCATCGGGTACCCCTCCGACCTTCGGCCGCAGTCGTTCGGCCATGGTGTGCGCGAGCTGGCGCCGCACCTCGGCGGCCAGTTCCGGACGCCGCTCGAGGTACCTGCGCACTGCGACCAGCTCCGCTGCAGTGATCGCGCTCGCATCGAGCGGCACTTCCGCCGCTGCCGCAGGAACGACACCGGGGACGCGCACGCCGACGCGACCCTCGCGCCGCTCACGCACGACAATCGTCCCGGCAGCGAGATCGCCTAGCCGCTGGTTCCGCGACGTTGCGAGGATGGCGACGATGCCGACGATGTACGACGCCGGCAGGAAGTCGACGATGCGCAGAACGTTCCGGATCGCGCTCGTCAGCAGGTCGACCGGCTGCCCGTGCGCGCGGACGACCCGAAGCCCGTTCATTCGCTTCCCCGGCGTCCGACCCGAGGCGAGCACCTCGAAGAACACGTCGTACCCGAAGACCACGACGAAGCTGACGATGGCCACGATTGCGGCTCCGTAGCCGCCGAGTCCGGCCTGCGAGCCCACTATCGTCACCGAGACGATGATC
>JBBQPW010000028.1:0-14028 GCA_038216845.1 Gaiellales bacterium
GTGGCCAGACTCCTCGCTCGCCTGTCGGCGCTGCCGTCGCTACAGAACGTCCAGCTCCAGGGCAGCCAGGTGACGGCCCTCGGCAAGCGGGACGTCGTTTCGTTCACCATCCTCGCCGACCTGCGCGAGACCGGAGGTGGCTCATGAGATCTCGGTTCCGCTCGCAGAACGGCATGATCGCCGCAGGCTGTGTGAGCGTCCTGCTCGCGGTCGCGGCTGTCTGGTTCCTCGCCGTGAGCCCGCAGAGCTCCAAGGCGTCGCGTCTCGATTCGGACATCTCGGCGGCGCAGACGAAGATCGCCGAGCGGCGTGCCGAGCTCGCCGCTCCGAGCGCACAGGTGCATCTCCGAGCGAGCGATCTCTACCGGCTCACGAAGGCGATGCCGGATCAGGCCGACATGGCCGGGATCATTCTCGCGCTGAACCGCCTCGCCAAGTCGCACGGACTCAGCTTCGAGGGAATCCAGACGGTCGCAGTCGTCGCTCAGACGGGCTTCAGCGTCCAGCCGGTGACCGTCACGCTCCAGGGCCGGTTCTCGGCGGTGTCGTCTTTCCTCCGCGATCTCCGGCGGCTGGTCGACGTCCACAAGCGGGCGTTGCGTGCGACCGGGCGGATGTTCTCGGTCGACCAGATTGCATTCGGCCCGCCCGACAACAAGCAGGCGTTCCCTGACGTCAAGGCGACGATCACGGTCGACGCGTTCATGTTCGTCGGTGGCCTTCCCGCTGTCCCGTCCACAACCACACCGTCCGCCCCGAGCGGCACGGTCGCCGCAGGAGCGACGCCCTAGATGGCCACCAAGAAGCCCGATCTCAAAGCACAGAAAGAGCGCAAGCAGAAGATCGTCCTCGCAGTCGGCGGCGTGCTGCTGGTCGGAGTCCTCGCTCTGCAGGGGCCGAAGCTCCTCAAGCACTCGAGCAGCACGGCTGCGACGCCGGCTCCGGCAACGACGACACCCGGTGTCGTGGCGCCCGCTCCCGTCGGAACGCCGACCGCTCCGTCGACTCCGGTGAACGCGTCGGCGTCGAAGAACTCGGCGCAGCTCGCAGGCGTAGTTCTCTCGCCCGCAAAGACGCCGGACGCGGTCCAGGGGCAGCTGTGGTCGTTCAGCCGGTTCAAGGCGAAAGATCCGTTCGTCCAGCAGGTGAAGGACGGAACGTCCGCGGGCGGCACGACGGCGAACGGAACGTCCGCAGGCGGCACGACGGCGGGAACCTCGACGCCTGCTGCACCGACGGCGTCGCCCGGCAAGACCGGTGTCTCGCCGCCGCCGCCGACGACGGCACCCGCGCTTCCGACCTACGCCACCTTGCTCGTCAACGGCCGGCCCCAGCAGCTCATTCTCAAACAGCTGTTCCCGAAGGCGGACCCGATCTTCGTGCTCGTCAAGATCGTCGGGAAGAACGCACGCATCGGCGTCGCCGGCGGCTCGTTCACAGTCGGCAACACGATCCTCCTCGAGAGCGGTAAGCGCGTGACGCTGATGAACACGACGACTGGCCAGCGCTACGTCGTGAAGCTCGTGTACGTCGGCGAGCAGCCGGAGACGATCGCAAGGTTCAAGGGTGGTACCACCGCACCTCCCGCGACCTCGGGCACTCAGGCCACCGCGACTCCCGTCAGCGCTCCGTGAGGGACGCGACCTCTCAAGCCGTCGTCGACGACCGCCGATAGGGGACAACAGGATGCCGTCGTTCGCATACAGCGCGATCAACTCGCAGGGCGTCGAGCTCAGCGGCGAGATTCAGGCACCTGACGTGTCGGCCGCCCGTGACGCTCTCCGCGGTAACGGGCTGCTCGCGCAGAAGGTCGAGGAGCTGACCGCTCCCGCGGCCCGCGCAGGCAAGACGTTCATGGGTTTCGGCGAGAAGGTCAAGCCGAAGTCCCTACAGGTCTTCTCACGGCAGTTCGCGACGATGATCGAGGCCGGCCTGTCGGTCGTCACCGCGCTCGTAATTCTCGAGCAGCAGACTGACGACAAGGTGCTCGCGACAATCGTCAACGACGTGCGCGAACAGGTCGAGGGAGGATCGCTTCTCTCAGAGGCGATGACTCGGCACCCGGAGACGTTCAGCCGCCTGTACATCGCGATGGTCGAGGCCGGCGAGGCCGCAGGTGTGCTCGACGTCGTGCTCGACCGCGTCGCGATCCAGATCGAGAAGGAGGAGAAGATCAAGCGGCGAGTGAAGGGCGCGATGATCTACCCCTCTATCGTCCTGACGTTCGCGACTCTGGTCATGACGGGCCTCCTGATGTTCCTCGTCCCCGTCTTCGTCAAGATCTTCGACTCGCTGGGCGGCCAGTTGCCGGCGCTCACGCAGGCGGTGCTCCACGTGTCGAATCTGCTGCGTGGCTGGTGGTACGTAATCTTCCCGGTGCTCGGCCTCTCGATCTTCAGCTTCTTCCATTGGAAGAAGACGGAGCCGGGCCGACAGGCCTGGGATCGCTTCAAGCTGAAGATCCCGATGCAGATCGGCTCGGTGGTGCTGAAGGTTTCGATGGCGCGCTTCTCGCGCACGCTCTCGACTCTGATCGCCTCTGGCGTTGACATCCTGCGCGCGCTCGAGATCACTGCGCAGACGTCCGGCAACTGGGTCGTCGAGGCGGAGACGATGAACATCCGCGAGCGTGTCCGCGACGGCGCTGCCATCGCCCAGCCGATGGTCGACAGTGACATCTTCCCGCCGATGGTCGGCCAGATGGTGAAGATCGGCGAGGAGACCGGCGAGCTAGAGAAGATGCTGAGCAAGGTGGCGGACTTCTACGAAGACGAGGTCGACGCGTCGATCCAGGCGCTCACCTCGATCATCGAGCCGCTGATGATGATTGGCGTCGGCATGATGGTCGGGGTCATCGTGATCTCGATGTACCTGCCGATGTTCAAGCTCCTCACACTCGTCAAGTAAGCACACACACGCCAACCACACCGTCAAGTCGGCACCACCTCGTTCGCTTCTGGGAGAATGGCGCGTGGTCATGGCGAAGAAGGCGCGCACACCACCGCCCCCGAGGCAGCAGGGGCCTCGCAAGCGCGCAAACGTCCACACTCGGGGCGCCGGCAGTGGTTCGCGTAGGCCGCGTAGCGCGCTTCTCTCCGGGGTGCTCGTTGGTGGGGTAATTGGCGTTGCCGTGCTGTTGTTCTTCCTCACCCGAGGCAGCAAGAGCCAACCGGGCAACGACACGATCAAAGCGCCGACCGCGCAGTTTGCCGCTGCCGGGTGCACGCTGAAGAGCGTTGTGCCGCTGCTCCCCACAAAGGGCGACCACGTCGCGAGCCCCTACCACCAGGACGCGCCGACTCTCAACTCGAAGGTGAAGTGGAACACCGACCCGCCTGCCGCAGGTGGCCACTACCAGTACTGGGCGATCTGGGACTTCTACACCGACTCAGTGAACCCGCTGCGGGTGGTTCACAACGAGGAGCACGGCGGCATAGTGATCTGGTGGGGCGACAAGGTGCCGTCCGCGGCAGTGGCCAAGCTCCGTGCCTTCTACGACGAGAGCCCGGTCGGAATGGTCGGCACGCCTTACCCGAGCCTTGGAGACAAGATCGCCTTAACTGCGTGGACGGGCGATCCGGCCAAGTACATCGTCAAGGGCGACCATGGGATCGGGCACATCGCAATTTGCCCAACGTACGACGCCACCGCCTTCAGGGCGTTCCGAAGGGCCTACCGCGGCAAGGGCCCGGAAGGTGTTCCGCTGTCTGCGGACAAGCCCGGCACCGGTCCCGGTGCCTAGCCTCTAGCTCGGCCGGCAGTCCTCGCAGGCGCCACGGAGCACGACTTCGTGCGCCTCGGCATACCCGAGCCGGCTGGCGACGTCGTCCAGGGCACGTTCGAGCGCGGGGTCGGAGAACGCGCCGACTTTCCCACAGTCTGCGCACACGAGATGGTGGTGGTGCCCGTCCGGGCGGGCCGGCTCGAAGCGAGCGATCCCGTCACCGAGGTCGATGCGGGTGACGAGGCTCTGTGCTGCGAGGAGGTCGAGGACGCGGTAGACGCTGGCTATCCCGATGCGGCTGCCGGCGCCCCGCAGCCGGCCGTGCAACTCCTGCGCCGAGAGGCAGCAATCCTGCGCGTCCAGGTACTCGACGACGGTGCGGCGCGCGTCGCCGCTGCGGAAGCCGGCGTCGCGCAGACCGTCGAGCGCATGTGCCGCCCAGCTCGGGTTCGCCGCCGTCATCCCGATAATGATAGCCGTTCTCATAATCGTGCTAGCCTGCTCGACTGTGAAGACGAGAATCGTTCTCATCTTGACGCTGGCCGGTTTCGCTGGAATCGTGACCGCGGGCTGCGGCGCCAAGCCGGCGACCGTCGGCTCGGGGCCGACGAAGGTCGTCGCTGCCTTCTACCCGCTCGCCTACGCGGCCGAGCAGGTGGGCGGGCCGGCCGTGACGGTCGAGAACCTCACGCCGGCCGGTGCCGAGCCCCATGATCTGGAGCTGACTCCACGGGAGGTCGGCGACGTCCTTCGCGCGGATCTCGTCCTGTATCTCGGCGCCGGCTTTCAGCCGGCCGTGGCAAAGGCCGTGGACAGTCGTCGTGGGCCGTCGCTGGACTTCCTCGCGACGGCGCGTGGCGGGTCGGTCGATCCGCACGTGTGGCTCGATCCACACCGCTACGCCGGGATCGTCCGGCAGATCGGGAAGGCGCTCGGCCGCCGGCGCGAGTCGGAGGATCTCATCGTGCGTCTCAACCGGCTCGATCGCGAGTACCGGCTGGGCCTTGCTCATTGCGACCGACGGAAAATCGTGACGAGCCATGCGGCGTTCGGTTACCTCGCCGCGCGCTACGGGCTTCGCCAGGCGCCGCTCGAGGGCCTGACCCCCGAGGCCGAACCGAGCGCGAAAGCCGTCCAGCGTCTGGTGGCCGAGGTTCGTCGCACCCATGCGACGACGGTCTTCTTCGAGACGCTCGTCTCACCCAAGCTCGCGCAGACGGTGGCCCACGCGGCGGGTGCTCGGACCGCCGTTCTCAACCCGATCGAGGGCCTGACGAAGGACGAGATCGCCCGGGGCCATGACTACTTCACAGTCATGCGCGCGAATCTGCACTCGCTGCGAGAGGCGCTCGGATGTCCCTAGCAGTCGAGCTCCGAGACGTGTCCTTCGGCTATCACGGCGGCCCGCCGGTCCTCGAAGGCGTGGATCTGGCGGTCCGCCGGGGCGAGTTCGTGGCGATCGCCGGCCCGAACGGCGGCGGTAAGACGACCCTGCTCCGCGTCGTGCTCGGTCTCGAGCAGCCGACTGGGGGCAGTGCTTCCCTGTTCGGCGAATCGGCCGCCCGCTCTTCGCGCAGACGCGCGATCGCCTATCTCGCCCAACGCGCGCGGGCCGGCGGGGAGGCCCCGGTGACGGTACGGGAGGTGGTTGCCGCGGGCAGGCTGGCGGCAGGCCCGTTGCTCGGGCCGCTGCGTCGAGGCGATCGGACGGTCGTCGACGAGGCGATCGCGCGAGTGGGGTTGGCGGGAAGTGCGTCCCGGCCGCTCCGCACCCTGTCGGGCGGGATGCAGCAGCGGGCGTTTATCGCCAAGGCGCTCGCCGCGAAACCGGAACTGCTCGTCCTCGACGAACCGACGACGGGCGTCGACGTTGCGTCGCAGGAGTCTCTGGCGGAGCTGCTCGCCGAGCTGCACGGCGAGCTCGGCGTGACGATTCTCTATGTCTCCCACGAGTTCGGCGCGGTTGAGAGGTTCGTCCAGCGCGTCGTCCTCGTTCGTGGCGGCATCGTTTTCGACGGCACGCCGGATGAGCTCCCGGGCATGTGGCACGACCCGTCGCATAGCCATGCTTGACCTCGAGTTCATGCGGCTCGCGTTCGCCGTCGGCGCCATCGTCGGCGTTCTCGCTCCTGCGGTCGGCTTCTTTCTCGTCCAACGGCGGCAGTCCCTCGTCGGCGACGGGATCGGGCATGTCGCGTTCGCCGGCGTCGCGGCCGGGTATCTGCTCCACATCTCGCCCGTACTGACTGCGCTGGTCGCCTCGGTGCTCGGCGCGGTTGCAATCGAGCTGCTCCGCACCCGGGGACGCGCCGCCGGCGACCAGGCCCTCGCGCTCGTCTTCTACACCGGCATCGCTCTCGGAGTGGTGCTGGTCTCGACAGCAGGGGCGCTGAACGTCAATCTGTTCCAGTACCTGTTCGGCTCGATCCTGACGGTGACGCGCGGCGATCTCGTTCTCGTCGCCGTGCTCGGCGGCGTCGCGCTCATCGCGCTTGCCGCCTCCTACCGTGCACTTGTCGGAGTGACGCTCGACGAGGAAGCGGCCCGCGTCCAGGGTCTCCCCGTGGCGGCGCTGAACGTTGTCGTCGCTGCGCTGGCCGCGACCACCGTCGCCCTCTCGATGCGGATCGTCGGAATCCTGCTCGTGGCGGCGCTGATGGTCTTGCCGGTCATCGCCGCCGGGAGAATCGCCTGGAGCATGCTCTCGACGCTCGTTCTCGCCGTCGGAATCGGACTCGTCTCCGTCCTTGTCGGTCTCACGACCTCGTACTACGCGGACCTGCCGCCCGGCGGAACAATCGTCCTGTTCGCCGCCGGCTCGTTCCTGCTCTGCTCTGCTGCGGATGCACTCAGGCCGCGATGGTGACCGTCTCGACACCGGCCTCGTGGCAGTCTCGGCAGCGCGCCTCGTACTGTTCCGAGGCGCCGACGACGATCGTGTCGCCGGAGAAGGGGGCGGGCCGGCCGTCGACGAGCCGCTGCGTTGTCGTCGCCGGGCCGCCGCAGCGGTGGCAGACAGCCTGTAGCTTGTCGACGAACTCCGCGTGCGACAGCAGCTCGGGCATCGGGCCGAACGGCAGTCGCCGGAAGTCCTGGTCGAGCCCCGCCGCCACCACGCGAACTCCTCCGTCGGCAAGCGCCAGCGCCGCTGCGACGACCGTTGCCTCGAAGAACTGCACCTCGTCGATGCCGACGACATCGTGACCGCCGGCTCGAGCGACCAGCTCGGCGACGCTCCCGACCGGCACGCCGCGCATCCGAACGCCGGCGTGCGAGACGACATCGTCCGCATCGAAGCGGTCGTCGATCCGCGGCTTGAAGATGACGACGCGCTGCCCCGCGATCTCGGCGCGGCGCAGGCGACGGATCATCTCCTCGCTCTTGCCCGAGAACATCGGTCCACAGACCACCTCGAGCCAGCCGCCGTGTTGTGGTGGGACACGGATCACCGTGCGAGAGACTACGCCGCCCGTCGGCCGGCCTCGCCGACCCAACCACCTCGTCTATCGTCCTAGTATGTGACGTGGTGCCGCGGCTTGACCAATCGGGCGACCAGTCGGCCGCGACGACCCCGGACGGCAGGCTTCGCGAGCAGGCGACCGAGTTTGCCAGACGCCTCCTCGAGAACGTGGAGACCGTCGTGCACGGGAAGCGCGAGCAGATCAAGCTCGTGCTCGCAGCGCTCGCTTGCAGCGGTCATGTTCTCCTGGACGACGTGCCGGGTACCGCGAAGACGGTGCTCGCCCGGGCGATTGCGGGTTCGGTGGAGGACGCGCTCGCATCTCGCATCCAGTGCACGCCTGACCTGCTGCCGACCGACGTCACCGGTCTCTCGGTCTACGACCAGCGAACCCGGGAGTTCCAGTTTCGGCCGGGGCCGCTCTTTGCGAACGTCGTACTCGTGGACGAGATCAACCGCGCGACCCCGAAAACGCAGTCGGCGCTACTCGAGGCGATGGCTGAGCGCCAAATCACCGTCGCGGGCGTAACGAGGCCCCTGCCGAAGCCGTTCCTCATCCTTGCAACCGAGAACCCGATCGAGTACGAGGGCACCTTTCCCCTGCCCGAGGCCCAGCTCGACCGCTTCTTCCTGCGCACGGCCCTCGGCTATCCGAGCCTCGAAGACGAGCGCCGGATCCTGCAGGAGCAGCGTCACGGTCATCCGCTCGGCGACCTCCGCCCGATCGGCTCCGCCGCAGAGCTGGAGCAGCTCCACGCGGCGGTTGCGGATGTCTATATCGACCGGCTTCTCGTCGACTGGCTGCTCGCCCTCGTCCGCGCGACCCGTTCTCTGGACGGCGTCGCTCTCGGTGCTTCGGTCCGGGCGTCGCTCGCGCTCGAGCGTGCGGCACGCGCCTGGGCGCTCCTCGAAGACCGCTCCTATGTCGTGCCTGAGGACATCGAGCGCTTATTCTTGCCGGTTGTCGGGCACCGCATCCTCTTCACGCCTGCCTATCTCGTAGAGTCGCGACGCGAGGGGCCGCATGCGCTGCTCGAGCGCCTGCACGCGGCGTGCCTTGTTGCGGCCCCGAGGCCGGATCCGTCGCCGGTGCACCCGGCCTGATCGGGACATGCGCTGATGTCGGGCTCCGCGGCGCGTGACGATGGCTGGGAAGCGTTCCCGCTCGTTCCGCGTCGCCGGCTGAGGAGTCTCGAGCACGGATCGAGCAGAAGCCTGCAGCGCGGCCTCGGTTCGCAGATCGCCGGCATCCGGCCGTACGAACCCGGTGACGACGTCCGCAGGATCGACTGGCCCGCCTCCGCCCGTCTCTCGGCGGCTCGCAATGCCGACGAGTTCCTGGTCCGCGAGCACGATGCCGATCGGGCGCCGCGCGTCGTCACGATCGCCGACCGGCGGTCCGGGATGCTCCTTTACCCGGCGCCCTGGCTCTCGAAGAGCGATGCGGTCGCACGCGCAGGGCGGCTCATCGCGCAGAGCGCGAGCCGAGAACGGATGCTCGCCGGCTCGCTCGAGCTTCGCGATCGAGAGCTCGTCTGGGAGCCACCGAGCGCGCGACCGGGCGCCGAGCGGACAGTCACCGAGGCCGTGCCCGGAGCCGAGCTCGACCGGGCTCTCGAGCTGATCGGCCGCGAGCGAACGATTCCTGGTGGCAGCTTCGTCTTCGTGCTGTCCGACTTCCTTGCGCCGCTCGCGGAGGAGTCGATCGTCGCCGCGCTTTCGCGCTCGATCGACCTCGTCCCTGTCGTCATCGAGGATCCGATTTGGGAGGCGAGCTTCCCCGCTGCGGTCGGCGGGCTCATCCTGCCACTCGTCGATTTCGCAAGTGGGAAGCGTGCCGAGGTCCGGGTGAGCAAGGCCGAGGCGGAAGCGCGGAGAACTGCCAACGAGGCGCGACACTCCGAGTTGCTCGAACGGCTGGTGCGCCTCGGACTGGATCCCATCTCGCTCGGAACGGCCGAGCCGGCCGGCGTGCTGCGGGCGTTCATGGAGTGGGCGACCGACCGCCTTGCGCGGGAGTGGAGGGCCGCATGAGCCGCAGGGCGATCGCGCGGTACACGCTTGTCGCGGCGGCCACGGCGCTGGCCGTATCAGCGGTTGCCGCCGTGACGGCGCAGCTTCGGGGCTCCTCTCCGCAGCTCCCGCGTGTGAACCGGGTCGAAGTCCGCCCGACGCTCGCCGGTGGAGAGCACCGGTTCGGCGACCTGATCGACGGCCAACTCGACATTCTTGTGCCACTCGCCGCAGTCGATCCCAGCACGGTGTCGGCGACCGTCGACGTCGTCCCGTACCGGCTCGTCGGCCGCGTGCGGATAGAGCGACTCCGAACGGCGAATACGGGACGCGTGCGATACCGCTTCGCCATCGACTGTCTCGACTCGGATGCATGCGTCCCGCGCCAGGATCGTGTCGGGTTCACGTTCGCGGAGTCCCGGATCCACTACCGCACTCGAGCAGGGGCTCCCCGCAGTCTTGCGATCAGCTGGCCCTTGCTGCACGTGCGACCTCGGCCGCGGCGTGACATTTTCACGCCCTGGGAGGATGGCCTGCGGCCGCTGCAACCTCCTGGCTACCGAGTGTCTCCGCACCTTGTCGCCGCGCTCGCCGTCCTGCTCGCGTTCCTCGCCTTCGCCGGATCGGCTGCGTTGCTTCGACCTCTCGTCCGCCTGCCGGGAGCATTGCGCCGCCAACAGGCGAGCGCGCTCGAACGGGCGTTGGCCATAGTGCGCGTGTCGGCTGCACGGCGTGACGTCGACGAGAGGCGGCGGGCGCTCGACCTTCTTTCGCGCGCCGTCCGAACCGTGCCCGGGCGGCGAGGTGCCGAGGCCCGGCGGCTCGCGTGGTCCCAGGCGATGCCCCACGGCAAGGAGATGAACGAACTGGCGGACCGGGTGGAGCGCGAATGACGCGGCTTCCACTGGCCGGCGCCACCGATCTCCTCGGTCGCTCGCGGCGCACCACGACGGCCCGGGTTGCGCTTGGGTCAGCGCTCGTGGCCTTGCTCGCAGCTGCGACGTGGCTCGCGGCAGCCCGAGGGCCCGACCCCGGCCCGGTTGTGCGACCGGGGTTCAAGACGATGCTCGTGCTCGATGTCTCGACCAGCATCAGACCGCGGCTCTACCGTCAGATCGAGGCAACGCTCAGCGCCGCGAGCCGCGCGGGCGGCCGAGTCGGGCTGATCGTGTTCTCCGACACGGCCTACGAGCTGCTGGCGCCAGACACGGCCGCTCGAGAGCTCGACGGCATCGCGCGCTTCTACCGGCCGATCCCGTCGAACCCTGCGCATGCGCCGACGATCGCACTCGGCCGGCGGCGCTATCTCCAGGCTCCCTGGGCGCAGACGCTGTCGAGTGGCACCAGGATCTCGTCTGGTCTTCAGCTCGCTCGTCTCACGCTGCAGCGCGACGCGCGAGGTCGAGGCGCGGTCGTGCTCCTCAGTGACCTGGGCGACGAGGTCGGGGATCTCGCGGAGTTCGGTGCAGAAGCGAAGCTCATCGCCGACGAGGGCATGAAGTTGCGGATAGTCGCGCTGTCGCCGAAGCCGGCCGACCTGAAGGTCGCCCGGGCGCTCGTGACGGACGGTCGGGGCACGATCGTCGAAGCTGGTGAACCTGGGGACACGCGAGCGCGGATCCTCGCGGGTCGCGGTGCCGCCCTTCCTCTAGGGGTCCTCGTTCTGGGCGGCAGTCTGTTGCTGCTGCTGGCGTTGAACGAGCTTGTGTGCGCACGGCTCGTGCTCCGGCCCGGGGAAGGCGTCCGATGACTCTCGCCCGCGGCGCCCGGATCGCCATGGCGGGAACGCTCGCACTGTGTGCCTGCGCGCTGGTCCTCGTCGCCATCGAGGCGTGGCGTGTGCCGGGAGAGATGCGGTCCCGTGATGCGAGCCTGCTCGGACCGCGTGAGGGCAATGCCGCCTGGCCCACCAGCGCCGGTCCGGTGCTGGCGCTGATCGGCGCTCAGGATGACGTGAGCTACCGGCACGCGATCGCGCTCTTCCTCCACGCCCGGTCTCTCCTCGACCCGACTGCGACACGCTCCAGCGCCGCAATCGTGGCGGCTGTCGAGTCCGGGGTGGTGTTTGCACGGATCGAGAAAGGCGGTCTCGACGCTCGGCGTCGCTCAGAGGTGTCGAACCTCGACGCCGTTCTCATCGGCCAGGGTAACGAGCTCGACGGCGATTCACTGGAGCTCGAGCGTGCGGCGGTGCTGCTGCAGAGCGCCATACGGCTCGATCGCTCCGACCTGGCGGCCGAGGCGAACCTCGAGCGTCTCCTCGACCGGCAGGGATCCAACATCGGGACCCGTCGCGCGACCGAAACCGGCGCGCCGGGCGACAAGCCGGGCGCGAGCCCTGCGAACCAGGGCTACTGATGAGGGTTGAGCTGATCAGTCCATTCGGGGCGGTCGTCGGTCTCGTTGCGCTTCTTGCGCTCGTCGAGCTACGGCGATCGCGCCGACGGTCCGACGTCGCCCGCCAGGCAATCGGGCTCACACGCGTTCGAAGGGGTCGCGTCGACGGTGTGGGCGTCGCGATCTGCTCCGTTGCAGCCCTCGTTGCCGTTGCAGCGGCTCAGCCCGTCCTCGTCGATACGAACCGCGTTCCGGTGAGGCGAGACGCTGCCGTGTACATCGTGATCGACACGAGTCGATCGATGCTGGCCTCGCGTGAACCGGGCATGCAGACTCGGCTCGAGCGCGCACGCCGGATCGCACAGATCGTCCGGTCCGAGCTCCCGGGGATCAAGGTCGGCGTTGCATCTATGTCGGACCGGGTGCTGCCCCACCTGCTCCCGTCGCTCGATGTCGCGTCGTTCGACGACACCGTTGCGCACGTGCTCCGCGCCGGCGAACCGACTCCGCAAGGCGGCGGGAAGACCACGTCGAGCCTCGGCGCACTCGCGGCTCTCGTTCAGGACAACTTCTTCCTCGCTTCGGAGCGGCGACGCGCGGCGGTCGTGATCAGCGACTTCGAGAGCATCCCGTTCGACCAGCGACATCTGGCGCGGGCGTTGCGGGGGCCTCCCGGCATTGCGCTCGAGCTCGTGCGGATCGGAGGATCGGGCGAACGCGTCTTCGACCAGCGCGGGAAGCCGGAGCTCGGCTATCAGCCGGAGCCGGGGGCGGCGGCTCTCACTCGAGATGTGGCCGCGGCCGTCGGCGGTCACACCTTCGGTGAGCACAGCGCCGACGCCGCCGGACGCGCGGTAGCTTCTGCGCTCGGCCGGGAAGGCAAGACGACAGTGGTGTCTCACGTCACGGCGCGGAGGGTGCTGGCGCCAGATGCGCTGGGGCTCGCCGCGCTACCGCTGATCCTCCTCCTTCTGGCGCGGAACCTCCCGCGTGGGGTGGGAAGACGCCCGGTCTCTGCTGCTACACTCACCGCCGCGCGGCGGCGTAGCTCAGCTGGTTAGAGCAGCGGAATCATAATCCGCGTGTCGTAGGTTCGAGTCCTACCGCCGCTACCTCGCATCCCCTCTTGAACCCACGTTTCTCTAGCCCACGATTTACGACGACGACCTAACGAGAGAGAACAATGGCCACCGGAGTCAGAGTCGCGATCACTCTCGCCTGCACGGAGTGCAAACGGCGGAACTACCAGACGCAGAAGTCGAAGCGAAACTCGCCCGACCGCGTCGAGCTCGAGAAGTACTGCCGCTGGTGCGGGAGCCACACAACCCATCGGGAGACCCGGTAGGGCCGTTTGCGATGGCAGGCGAGACTCGCAGACAGCGACGTGACGCGCGGCGCGCGGCCGGGACGGCCGAGGTGCCGGCGCAGCGGAACCGTTTCGCGCGGCAACCGGTCGAGGGCGGGGAGGCTGTGGTGCCGGCGGCGCCGGCAGCGCCCGAGTTGTCGCAACCGCGCCGCGGTTTGTTGTTCGGGACGATCGGCTTCATCGCCGAGTCGTGGGCGGAACTGAAGAAGGTCGACTGGCCGAAGCGCCCCCAGGTCGTCCAGGGAACGGTAGTCGTGCTCGTTGCGTGCCTCATCATCGGCGCCTACCTCTATGCCGCCGATCGCGCGATCCAACCATTTGTCCGCGACGTCCTGCTACGCGGCAAGTAGCCCCAAGGAAGCCAGAGAGAGAAGCGAGAACATGTTTCGTTGGTACGTCATCAACACGTATTCGGGTCACGAGAACAAGGTGAAGACCAATCTCGAGCACCGGATCGAGTCCCTGAACCAGAAGCCACGCTTCCGGCGCGTCGTCGTTCCGACGGAGCAGGTGATCGAGACGAAGGACGGGCAGAAAGTGCAGACGGAAAAACGCGTTCTGCCCGGCTACGTTCTCGTCAACATGGATCTGAACGACGACGCCTGGATCGTCGTGAAGGGAACGCCCGGCGTGACCGGATTCGTGGGCGCCGGCGCGAAACCCGTGCCGCTCTCCGAGGGGGAGGTCGCGAAGATCCTCCACACGAGCGGCGGCCCTGGCGGTGCGGCGCTGACGAAGGCCGTGGTCGAGTTCCAGCTCGGCGAATCCGTCAAGGTGACCTCAGGCCCGCTCTCCGACTTCGACGGCGAGATCGTCGACGTGAACCCGGATCAGCAGAAGCTGAAGGTGCTCGTGGACATCTTCGAGCGCCAAGTACCCGTCGAGCTCGGCTTCGACCAAGTCAAGAAGATCGACTGACCGACCCATCCGAGACGTCCAGAAAGAGACATGGCAAAAAAAGTCCTCACCATCATCAAGCTCCAGATCCCGGGTGGCCAGGCCAACCCGGCGCCTCCGGTCGGACCCGCACTCGGCCAGCATGGCGTCAACATCGTCGAGTTCACGAAGGCGTTCAACGCGCAGACGGCTGCGGAGAACGGGCGTATCACCCCGGTTGAGATCACCGTC
>JBBQPW010000029.1:0-13863 GCA_038216845.1 Gaiellales bacterium
ATCGCAATCGAACACGACCACGACAGTCGCCGTCACCCCGATCCGACTCGCACACCGATCAAGGAGGCCGCTATCCTCGTCAACGCCTGACCACCACCGGGACCGCCATCACGAAAATCCACGGCGACCGGGACATCCTCCGACGCTGGGCACCCAGGCCTTTCGCGAAAGTGCGCCAGGTTTCCAGCTCCCCGCCCATGGCGGAGGCCATTGAAAGGGCAGTTGTCTCCCACTAGAAGCAGAGTCACCAGCGGGTCAACACCGGGCACGACACGGACTAATCGCCGAGCGTTCGTTCGCTCGTGAACGCGATACCCGACCAGCGAACTCCTCGGTATGCCCGTAGCCTCGCCTACCAAGACGATCTCAAGCTCGCTCTCCAACACGGATCCGCCGCCACGCCACGCCAAGCTCACGAACCAAGACCGAAAGCGGGCACCAGATCACACACCACACACCAGGCAAGCGCAATACCCATGCGGGCTAGGCGTTTCGCCAAGAGGCTCCTATGTGCTCCTTGCCTTCGTGAATCTCGGATCATTCGGCCACGCCTCAGGATCGATCAGGTTCGACTCCGCAACTGGAAAGACCGACTGATTCAAGTCAAGAACGCGGACAAGAACAGTGGAATCGAGTCTGCGGGCAATCACTCGCCTCTGGGCCGGAAAGCGCCTCGCCCTCCCGCTGCACGTCCATCACGCCCAAGACAAACCCCAGTGGGCAGGGACGCCCACCCCACCAGGCATCGGCCCTTGAGGACTCCCCAGCGGAAAGTTCGTTGGAGATCTTCTGATTCGAGACGGCTTCCAGCATTTCGGACACTTCACAGGGCACCCAGAAGAAACCACGTCCGTCAGCGGACTCCGATTACACGCTCGCCATGCCGCACTGATGCCGCACGAGGAGCCAGGTCAGCACCTGCTGACACCTGAAGACCTACCTGATTCAACTCCAGATAGTCCCTGCAAACAAGCGAACCCAGAGGCGAGTAGCTATCGAGGCCGGAACCCGCCGACCCGCTTCGATCCCAGGTGTGCACTGCTCGAATCGCGGTGTTACCCTGCGGACGTCCGGTCGCGCTAGGTGGGGAGATAGCGGTTCCCTGAACCCGAAATCCGCTCCAGCGGGGCCGAATGCCGTCCGAGGGGCGGCTCGTTGGGATTGGGTCTGCGCACGCGGTGTTGACAGGTCGGGTCCCGCGCACTGGGAGCGTTCGAACCGCGTCAGGTCCGGAAGGAAGCAGCGCTAAGGACTCCCTCTCAGGTGCCGCGGTACCGCCCGACCCGAGCTGGCGACGCGGGTACCTCCGGCGAGTTTGCCTCGACGACGGAGTGCGCGACCGGACACCTCCTAGCTGGCCATGTCTCCGTGAGCCATGCCGTCAGGAGCCATCTTGTGGCTGGCAATTTCGCGTGCTACTTCTGTAGTCATATAAGACAACAGAGACGTGAGCGAAGGGAGAACACATGCGTTGGAGGAGATCTCTCGAAATCGGACAGCCGAGGCTCGCCTCGTATCGGGACGAGGCGAGCAACTCGACGGAGGCTTGTATGACGCGGGCGGTCGTGGCGACGGCGCTTGGGGTCGCGTTGGCTGCAGGCGGGCTCTGGAGTCTCCTCGCGCTCGGCGCAGCTCCTGGCGCCCAGGCGCTGTCGGCCCGAACTGCGGGTGCTCAACCGATCATCGACATCGCGCATCTGCCACCGCTGCTCACAACCGCGGACGACCATCTCAGCGTCCTCCGATACGACATCGCCTGCACCGGTCCGGGGACGGAGTCGGACTCCAGCTGCGATCTCGACGGAACGGCGTACGTGCGTGTGGGCACAAGCGGGATATTCCGAGCGCTTCCGCTGCACCTCGACGCCACAGCGAACGTCGGACGGTACACGGCCACCCTGCCAACCGATGTCGCGACCTCTGCGACGGGGTTCACGTACTACGCAGTCGTGCGCGACCGGAAGAGCGGCGCGACGACCACGCTTCCGGCAGTAGGGGCGACAGCGCCGCAGCGGAGCATTCGACTAGCGAGCCCGACCAGCATCGATCTGGGCGCACACCAATTCGGCAACGCGCTCCCAGCTTCTGCGCGCGTCGCAACGGCGCGCTGGGGTGACGGTTCGACCGACGTCGGGATCGAGGAGGGGCCGCAGGAGGAGCCAATCGGAGCCTCGTCATTCGACGTCGACAGCTCCGGAAACGTGACGGTTCTCGACGAGGCACACAAGCGCCTGCTCCGATTCGCGAGTGGCGTGGCATCGACGCCGACGGCGATCGCCGTAGGAGTTCGCGGAACGATCGCCGACCTTGCCGTCCGATCCGACGGAGGCACGTATGTCCTCGAGTCGGTCGCCGAACCCGGGCAGACGCCTCTCTTGCGGAGCTTCGACCGTGTCGGCCGGCAGGTTGGCGCGTGGCATACCGCGGAAGCACTCGCCGGCACGCTGCGACTTGGGCCGACCGGCCTGCAGGCACTCGAATATCCGGCTTCACAGTGGATGCCGCTCGCGACCGGCGGCGGCGAGGTATCTGCCGCGACCCAGTTTGCACAGGGTCGAGCCGGACGCGCGGTTGCCGGGAGCCGCGAGCTCGTCGCGCAACGCGAAGGCAACGAGGTGCGGATTGCGCTTGTCGACTCGACCGGCGTGGTGAAGAGCTGGCGCATCCGTAGCTCAACCCCTCTGGCCGAGATCCAGCTTGCGGAGCCGCTCGGAACCCGCGTCGTCGTCGTTCTCCGAGCGTACACCGACGCCAACGCCGCGTTCGACGTGCTCGTCCTCGGGGACCTCGGGCTCGTGAAGCACTTCGCAGTCGCCGCGGCCGACTGGGCGGAGACCGCCCCGCTCTCGCGATTCCGACTCGTCGGCTCCTCGCTCTACCGCCTCGGCTCAACACCGACCGACATGTTCGTCGACCGCTTCGACCTGGAGGAGCACTGATGACGACCGGACGACATCCTCTGCGGCTCTCTCGAATGCTCACGCTGATCGTCGCGGTCGCGGCGGTACTGATCATCGTGCAGTCCGCCAGAGCATTTCACACGCAGTTCGTCGCGCTCAACTGCAACACCAACAACCCTCAGCCCACGACGTTCTTCACCCGGCACGGATCATCGGCGGTCGCTCTCCACGCGCGTTATGAGGGCTACCAGTGGGCGGGTGGGTGCTGGAACGACAACAACATCGACGACTCGCCGGGAGACCCAACCGAGAACTCGAACACCGGCGGCGAAGGCGGGGACTGCTCCGGATTCACGTTCAAGGTCTGGCGTGAGTCAACGACCGAGAACGATTCCGGCGCCTATCAGTGGAACATGCTGAGAAACGTCCACGGCCCGTACACCGCCGACCGCTTCCGACACGGCGATGGCGCGCCCAACGTGACCTACGCCAAATCCGGGCTCATCGCGATGGACGCGCTCGCGAGTTGGCATCACATCGGCCTGATTTACAGCAGAAACGCCGACGGCAGTGACCAGATCATCGAAGCGAAAGGCGAGGCGTACGGTACGAACATCTGGACGCGGACCTATCGCGGAGACATCAACTACAGCGGCGTCCGCCGGCTGGGTTGGAGCGGGTAGCAGTGCGGCCACGCACGATGCGATCTGCCGAGACGAAGCCCGGAGAGGCGGGGCGACGACCACGCCCCTCCGGCGCAACCGTACTCGTCGTCGTATGCGTACTCGCTGCGAGCGCTTGTGGAAGCTCACCGGATCCCGTGACCCTCGCCGACGGCTCGACCGCCGCACCGATTCCCGCGGTACTCGTGCACTTTGCCGCGAGGGCGGTCCTGACCACGGAACGTACCGTCCCGGCGCGCTCGCTCGATGACCGTGGCCGCGCCTGCGTCGCGCTCACCACCGGACGAGCTCCTGCACCAGCTCAGATGTTCGTCGAACGCGTCGACCAATACGGGTCGAGCCTGACCTTCCAACCCGCAGGTGGACGCTTCGTCGTCGGGTGTACCTCGGATGCGTACACCCCCGAGGCCAAACGTTCTCGAGGAAACGCTGCGTGGTGTGGGCACGTCGTCGGTGAGATGAGAGCCGGGCATCTCGTCGATCCGCGTCTCGACATCGCCTGCAGAACGGCGTCCGGCGCTCCAATTGGGTCAGCGTGGATCGAGCCGGTCGTGCAGGCGAAGTGGATCGTCGTTCGTGGGCACGCACTCACCCAGATCTACCCGACGGCCGGATCGGTGCCGGTTCGCGTGACCACGCTGGCTGCCGATCTTCCGACCGCAACCGCGGTGTTTCGAGTCGAGCAATACGACGCTGAAGGAACCCGGGTGTCGGAGGAGACACTCCGGACGGCTGTTGCGGGGTGATGCTCCGAGCTCGGCCCCCCACCGCATAAGATCGAGGGCGATGACGGCGCTCTACCGCACGTACCGCCCACTCGATTTCGAACATGTCGTGGGCCAAGAAGCAGTCGTGCGCACGCTCCGAAACGCGATCGACGGCGACCAGGTGCGGCAGGCATACCTGTTCGCAGGCCCGCGCGGTACGGGAAAGACGTCGATGGCGAGGATCCTCGCGAAGGCGCTCAACTGCGCGCAAGGCCCCACGACCACGCCCGACAACTCATGTAGCGCTTGTGTGGCGATTACGCACGGCTCCTCCCTCGACGTCATCGAGATGGACGCGGCTTCCCAACGTGGGATCGACGACATCCGGGAGATTCGCGACCGGGTCGTCCTCCAGCCGGCAGAGGGCCGCCACAAGGTCTACATCCTCGACGAGGCGCATCAGCTCACCGACGCAGCGTGGAATGCGCTCCTGAAACTGATCGAAGAGCCGCCGCCTCATCTCGTCTTCGTCTTCTGCACCACCGATCTAGCGAAGGTGCTTCCAACGGTTCGCTCGCGCTGCCAGACATTCGTCTTCCAGCGTCCTCGGCTCGCCGACCTGGTGATCTTGCTCCGCCGAGTGTGCGACGGCGAGGGAATCGAGGCACCCGACGCGGCGCTCGCCCTGATCGCCCGCGGCGCCCGAGGCTCGTTCCGCGACGCAGTATCGACGCTCGACCAGCTCTCCGCGGCGACCGCAGGCACGGTGACCGTGGCGGCCGTCCTCCAACTCGCGGGCGCAGTGGAGGAAGATTCTCTCTTCCAGCTTTGTGACACGATCGTGGACCGCGACGCCGCAGGCGCACTCGTCCAGATCGACGAGCTCGCCGAACGAGGCCAGGATCTCGGCCAGCTCGTCAACGACCTTCTCGGTCATCTGCGACACCTGCTTCTCGTGCAACACGTCGGGCATGTCCCTTCGTCACTTCCGGTCACCGAGGAGACGCGCGACCGCCTTCGAGAGCAAGCGAATCAGCTTCCCGAGCCGACGGTCCTGCGACTGATCGACCTCCTGGCAGTCGCAGTCGACGACATGCGTCGCGGCGCCGACCCGCGACTGCCACTCGAGCTCGCCCTCGTCAAGGTGACGCGGCCGCAGATCGATCTACAGCGCGAGTCGCTCGCACACCGCGTTGAGCTCCTCGAGCAACGGTCACACGCGGTACCGGTCACGGCGCCAGCCACGAGCCCACGATCGCAGGAGCTCGAGCGGCGAGCGCCTGAGGCGGCAACGTCGACTGCTGAACCGGTCCCAGTCCCCCCTTCGCTCGAACTCGGCCAGCTGCAAGAGGCCTGGCACCGCAGTGTCTTACCGGCGGTGCAGGAGAAGAAGATCTGGCTCGGCTCGCTCCTCGCCGAGGCGGTGCCCATCGCGCTCGACGGAGCCGTACTCACTCTCGAGTTTCCGCCCGAGGCCGGCTTCCACCGGAACCAGTTGCTCGACGACCCGACGAATGTTGCTGACGTCAGCGACGCGCTGTTCGAGGTCACCGGTCGTCGCCTCACGATCTCGACGGTTGTTGCAGAAAGCTCGACCGAGCCGACCGACGATGAGGAACCCCTCGACGAAGATGCCCTCATCGCCCTTCTCAAGGACACGCTGGACGCCGAGGAAATCGAAGCTCCCGACCGTCCGCCTCACAGCTGAGCGCGCAACCCGAAAGGACAGCGAAGTGGCAAAGATGGACATGAACGCAATGTTGAAACAGGCCCAGCAGATGCAAGAGCAAATGGTCAAAGCCCAGGCCGAGGCGCGCAACGAGCTCGTCGAGGCGTCCGCCGGCGGCGGAATGGTCACGGTCAAGGCGAACGGCGGCGGCGAGCTCGTCGAGATCCGCATCGATCCTCGCGCGATCGACCCCGATGACCCGGAGCTGCTGGCGGACATGGTTCTCGCCGCGGCGAACGAAGCGTTGCGGTCGGCGGCAGAGGCCGTCGAGTCGAAGCTGCGCGCGCAGATGCCCGATCTCGGCGCGCTGGGCCTACCAGGTTTTTGATGCCGTCCAGACGTGCGTCGAGCCACGCAGCGATCGCGATCGCGGCAACTGCGCTCGTGCTGACCCCGATCGCGAGCGCGACGATAGTCCCGCAGCGCTCAATGGCCGGCATCAGCCTGGGTATGAGCCGCATGCAGGTCACACGCCTCGCGGGCAAGCCTCTGCGCGCCGAGCACAGGAGCAACGAATTCGGATCGCTGTCTCGGCTCGTCTACGCAGGATCGATCACTGTCGATTTCCAGGGCAACCGCACTGTGACGGCCATCTCCACCACCGGGAGGCGCGAGCGCACAGCTCGCGGATTGGGCGTGGGATCGACGCGGGCAGACGTGCAGCGCCTGGTGCCTGGGATCCGCTGCGAGACGACCGCCGGCTTCGCTCACTGCTACGTGGGCAGGTTCGAGCCTGGCCGGCGGGTGACGGACTTCAGGCTGTCGTATGGCGTCGTGACCCGGGTGACGGTCGGCTTCGTGGTCGACTGAGCCTGCTCCAAGCCTCTCGCCGTCGCCCGGCGTGTCCGTAGCGGACAGCTAACCTGCCGTGCGTGTTGAGCCCGTCGGTCGACAATCTCGTGGCTCAGCTCACGCGGCTTCCCGGCATCGGAACCCGGACCGCGCAACGGCTCGCGTTCCACCTTCTGTCGGCGTCCAAACCCGACGCGCTCGCGCTCGCGACAGCCATCGAGGACGTGAAGGAACGCGTCCGTTTCTGCGCCGAGTGCGGGAACCTGACCGAGGAGGAGCTCTGCTCGATCTGCCTCGACACGCGACGCGACAGGACGGTCATCTGTGTCGTCGAGCAGCCCACCGACGTGATCTCGCTCGAACGAACGCACGAGTACCGCGGCCTCTACCACGTGCTGGGCGGATCACTGTCCCCGATCGACGGCGTTGATCCGTCCGACCTCCGCGTCGACGAGCTCGTACAGCGCATAGCGCGAGGCGGTGTGAGCGAGGTCGTTCTCGCGACCAACCCGAACATGACCGGCGAGGCGACAGCCGCGTACCTCGCCGACCGGCTCCGCGGGGTCGTCGCCGTCACACGCCTCGCGTCGGGCCTCCCTGTCGGCGGTGATCTGGAGTATGCGGACGAGGTCACGCTCGGACGCGCGCTCGTCGGTCGGCGTCCGCTCTAGCCCGAGGGTGTTCCAAGGATGATCGCGCTCGGCGCTGAAGTGGCCGGTTCGGACGAGCCGACCGCGTTCGTAGCGACGACGGTGACTTCGATGGTGAAGCCGACGTCCGCCGTCGCGAGCACATAGTCCGTCGCCACTGCGCCGTCGATCGGCACACAGCCAGCGCCAGAGGTGGTGCACCGCAGCCACCGAAGCGCATACGCAGTCGGGGAGTTCGTCCAGGAGCCGACCGCGACAGAGAGCATCTGCCCCTCCTGAGCCGTCCCTGAGATCGTCGGTGGGGCAACACCGGCGGGGATCAGCCCTGCGTGCATGCGGGCGGCGACGGTGCTGATCAGCCCGCTTGCCTCGGCCGGAAGGATCGCGGTGTTCGGCGCGCTCAGGAGGTAGAGAACTTGGACGGCCCGATCGACGCGAACGACCTCGAATACCATCGCGAGCCGCAGCCGGCGCGGGAGTGAGAGCGCCAGCGGTGCCATGAAGGCTGCGTCCCCACCCGCGATTCCACGGATCCCGCCGAACGCGATCTTCAGAGACGCCTGACCCCACCCTGCGTCCTGGAGAGCCCCTCGCACAAGCGCCCGCCGCGCGCTCTTCGATCGCAGAGTGGTCGCGATCCTCCCAACGAGCCGTACGGCCTCCGCTCTGCTCGTCGTCACGCCAATGTCGCTCTCGAGGCCGGAGAGAACCGACTTCCCGATCGAGGCGCCGGGCTTGAACTCCCGGACGTAGTACGCGACGAAAGCACGATCCTTGACGTAGCCCTGGCGCCGGATCGAGCCACCGGCCGCGAGGTCGCCGACGGCCAACGCCATCCGGTCGAGCGCCGGGCTTCCGGAAGGCGCGCGTGCTGTTGCAGCGGTCGTCACGGAGACTGCAACGAGAGTCGCCACCAACGCGCCAGCGGCACCTCGTCTCCGCACCGCGACTCCCCCGCTCCGCATGGCGCGACCCTAGATGATGGCGGTGAAACGGCCTGGCTAGACTGGTTCGATGGCCACGACGGAATCGGCACAGACCTCGGAGTCAGTCCGGGCCGCGCGTATCGGCGTGATCGGTGCGACCGGCGCGGTCGGCACCGTGACGCTCAGGCTCCTTGCCGAGCGCGGCTACGAGAACGTCCGCGCGCTCGCATCGGCGCGCTCCGCAGGCGATCGCATCGGCTTTGGCGACGACGAGCTCGTGATCGAGGAAGCCACGCCGGACCAGCTCGCTGCCGGCGATCTCGACCTCTGCCTCTTCTCCGTCGGCACGTCGGCCAGCCGTGCACTTGTGCCGCACGCATCGGCTGGCGGGGCGATCTGCGTCGACAAGTCGTCTGCCTACCGACTCGTCGACGGCTACCCGCTCGTGGTTCCCGAGGTCAACGGCGCTCGAGCGGTCGAGGCACTGGAACGCGACCGGATCGTCGCGAACCCCAACTGCTGCACGATCCCGCTCACCTGCGTGCTGAAGCCGTTTCATGACGCTGTGGGCGTCGCAAGTGTGCGCGTCGCGACGTATCAGTCGGTCTCGGGGGCAGGTGCGCACCGCATGACCGAGCTGCGGGCCGAGGCTGCCGCCGACCACAACCTGCTGATGGATTGGGACTGGGTCGGCGACGAGTCGGACGAAGAGGCAAAGCTCGTTGCGGAAACGCGGAAGATCATGGAACTTCCCGATCTCCCCGTGTCGGCCACGTGCGTCCGCGTCCCGGTGCTCGTCGGTCATTCGGAGGCGATTTGGGTCGAGTTCGACGAGTCACTCTCGGCCGAAGACGCCGCTGACATCCTGCGCGATGCCCCGAGCGTCCGCGTGCTCGACCTGCCGGAGTTCCCGACGCCACAGGCTGCGACCGGGATCGACGAGGTTCTCGTCGGGCGGATTCGGCGCGATCGTGCGAGCGACCGCGGTCTCTCGTTCTTCCTCGCGAGCGACAACCTGCGCAAGGGCGCCGCGCTGAACGCGATCCAGATCGCCGAGCTCCTGCTGGCCGGCGTCGCCGCCTGAGCTCAGGGGTGTGACCTCCCCGGCTAGGGACCGGCCGGTGCCGGCGCGGGGGTGAACGCCTCCTGCACGACACGCAAGACACGAGCTCGGCGCCCTTCCTCCACCGGGAGCAGGCCACCGAGCTCGAGGCGTACGAGCTCCACATTGCCCTGGGCACGCACCGTCTCGAAGCCGAAGTCGGCGAGGAAGTCTCGCGGAAACACCGTTCGATGCACGAGGAAGCGCTCGTACGTCGATTCGCCCTCCGGGTAGCGATAGGCGAACGCCTCCAGAGCCTTCGCGCCTCGGTCTCGTGCTTCCCCGATCGCGGCGAGGAACAGCGACTGCTCGACCCAGCGAGCCCCGTCGCCCGCGAGGTAGGCGCACGTCACGATGACCGCGTCGTCCGACGGCGGCCCGGCGGGAAGGTCGGCGGCCCGTGGGAACAGCCCGGCCGGGCCGTACTGCATCGAGCCGAGCAGTTTTCCGTCGTCACCGTAGTAGACGGTTCCCCACTCGCCCCAGTCATCCTCGACCTTCTCGATCCAGCGTTCCTTGCTCGCGGTCTTGTTGCCACGCGACTGCCACCAGACGCACTCGCGGCACACGGCCGCGGTGTCGGGCAACGTGCCGCGCGAGAGACCGACGACGCGACTTGCCATCAGGCCCTGCCGTCCGGCGGGCGGATCTCGGCAACCACGACGTCGATCGATGCTGGACGCACGTCGGCCATACGCGCGAGGAACTCGGCAACCCGTCGCTGGACAGCCCTGCCCGCGTCGGGCACGTCCGTACTCCAGTCGACCGCGACGTGCAGCTCGACGGCAACAGCGTTGTCGCCCTCGGTTACGCGCACGCCTTTGTGCCGCCCGAGTGGGCTCTCGACGAGGCCATACACTCCGTCGACCTCGCGAGCGGCGTCGGCCGCATAGCTTCCGAGCACCTCGGCCGAGATCGACGCATGGCCCTCCATCCCGGTGATTGTTGCACTCTCAGCGCGCGTCACTGTGCAGGCCGCAGGATGAGCTCCGTGACCTCGGGTCGCGCGAAGAACCGGATCGGGAGCAGCGAGGTACCGAGTCCAGGGGACACGTGCATCGGCCCGCATGCGGTGGCGATCAAGCCGACGAGGTCGCCGGCTCGCGGATGCGCGAGCGCGAGCTTGCCGCCCGGGTACGGAATCGCGATCTGCCCGGCATGGTGGTGGCCGGTCAGGATCAGGTCGAACGCGCGATTGGAGTGCCGTCGGACGATGCCCGGGAAGTGGCAGAGCAGGATCCGGAAGGCCGCGGTGGGATCCGCCGATCGCCACGGATCCGCTGCTTCGGTCGTGTAGCTCGCCGGATCGACGCCGACGATCTGGACGCGTGCACCGCGCACCGTGGTCTCGACGGCTTCGTCGCGGAGGAGCACAGCCTCGCGGAGATCGTCGAGCTCGGCGGCGCGCGAGAACGGATCCTTTGTGATTGCGACGTCGTGATTGCCGAGAACGACGTACGGTCGCCCCAGTTGACCGAGCAACTCGCGCAGCAGCGGCTCGCCGCGCGGGTGCGAGACGAGGTCGCCGGTGACGCACACGAAATCCGGCTTCCGCTCCGCGACCCACGCGACCGCCCGCATGCTCGCGACCCTCCCACGGCCGATCATGCCGAGGTGGAAGTCTGAAAGATGTCCGATCCGCAGTCCATCGAGCTCGGCCGGCAGCTCTCGAATCGGCACAACGAGCACACGAGTCCGCACCCACCCCGCCTCGAACCAGCCGTAGCCGAGCGCGGCGATCGCCGCCACGAACACGACCACGAGCGTCCAACTGACCCATGTCATTTCGAAGACCCTAGCCAGCCGCCGAAAGGGCTCCCTTCGGCCGGCGGACGACATGCGCGGAAGCCGTCACTTTCCCGTACGGCTCTCGTGTGTTCGACTGTCACGGGACAGTCGAACACACGGCGCGGGCCGACCGTTGACGACGCATTCATCGGGGGCCGCCGACCACGAGCGAGAAGTCGTCACGATCTCGCGCACTGTTTGCGCGCGTGCCTGTCACGGGACAGTCGAACGCACTAGGTCCAGGGCTCAGGCCACCCCGTGCCGCCCCGACGCGCAAACGCCCCACCTCAGCAACCACAACCCGAAATGCCGAAGCCCGCGACCCTTGGCTCCGAGGAGCTGTCGGGCTACGGGCTTCGACAGAATGACCGTCTCACACCGCGGACGTTGAGTCAAGCAGGAGGCGACACCCGATCATCACGCACTCGTTGTCCTTTCCTGTGCCTACGAGCGAACGGTGGAAACAGCCGGCGCCAGCGACCGTGGACCGGAGGAGGCCGCCGTCCAAGGGGTTGAGCCTCCGCGAAACAGGGTACGGGCACGACGTGGCTTCGCGGAAGTTGGCGGAGTCTGAACGCAAGCGTGGTCGTCCGACCCAGGAGCTCGAGGTCTTCGCATCACGCGCGATCCACGCTGAGGAACTGGAAGACCTCCAACTCACGGGCAACGTGGGTACCGACTATGGAATGACCCCGCTCAAGGACGTGATCGATGCTCGAGCCCTGCTCGAGTTCACGCCGCTCCTCGAGTTGGGTGCTCCAGTCTCAGCCTCAAACAGCCTGGCTGGGGATTCAACATCGTCACCCTCGTCCCGGTTTCGTAGGATTCGCGGCGATGGCAACCCGAGATGCCGCCTGTAGTTGCGGGCAACTTCGTCTGGAAGCGGCGGGCGATCCGATTCGGATCTCCATGTGTCACTGCCTTGCCTGCCAACGCCGAACAGGAAGCGCCTTCGCGATCCAGGCGCGGTTCCCATCGGATCACGTGCACGTCGTCGGTCGCGTCAGCGACTACGTGCGCTTCTCCGACGAGGGCGACGAGGAGCGAACCTTTCATTTCTGCCCTGACTGCGGCGCGACGGTCTTCTACACCACGTCGGATGCGCCAAACGTGATTGCTGTTCCGGTCGGCGCATTCGCCGACCCATCCTTCCCGCCGCCGACCGTATCGGTCTACGAGTCGCGACGGCATTTTTGGTTCGCGGTGCCTGCCGCGATCGAACACCACGACTGAAAGCTTCGCTTGAAGAGTCGGCCGCCGCTCGTCGGCCGGACGCGTCAGACCCGGAGTTTCTCGATGACCGGCTCGACCGAGACGACGTGGCGCTTGAACTTCAGCTCGCTGTCGGTCAGGCCCGCCGCGACGCCGATCAGCTGCGAGAGGTGCAGGATCGGCATCTGGAAATCCTTGCCAGTCTGCTTCTTCAGCTTCGACTGCCACGCGTCCAGTGACAGGTGGCAGAGCGGGCACGGTGTGACGATCGCGTCGGCGCCCGCCTCCTTCGCCTGCTCGATCGGCTGGATCAGCTCGCCGAGCGCCGTGTCCTCGCGCGCCTGGATGATCGGGAAGCCGCAGCACTTGATCTTCGCGGGATAGTCGATCGGCTCGCCGCCGCAGGCCGTGATGATCCGCTCCAGCGACTCCGGCTTGTCCGGGTCGTCGAAGCCGAGGAGCTTCGACGGACGCAGGATCTGGCACCCGTAGAACGGCGCGATCTTCAGGCCCTTCAGCCCCTTGTGCGCCGCAGCCTGCAGCTGTGGGAAGTGCGTTCCGGCGGCCATCCAGAGGAAATGGAGAACATCCACCGCCCCCGAGTAGCGCGGCACGCCGACCGACTCGAGGTTGTCGTTGACCCGCTCACGCAGCGTGTCGTCGAGCTGCAGCTGATGGTTCGCCTGACGCAGATTGAGGGTGCACACATTGCAGACCGTCATCAGCGTGTCGCAGCCGGTTGCCTCGGCGTACGACAGGATGCGCGCGTTCAGGTGGAGGTAGTAGTCGGGCTCCGCCTCGTGGATGTCGCCCGCGCCGCAGCACGTCACCGACTCGAGCTCGTACAGCTCGATCCCGAGCTTCGGCGCGAGCGCCTGCGTCGAGATGTCGAGCTCCTTCGCCGAGAGCGATGCGAGGCAGCCCTTGTAGTACGCCACACTCTTCATTCTCGCTCCAGCGCCGGCAAAGCAGGCACCTCCGCTCTGTTCCCGCTTCGGCACCAGCAGAGCCGGTGCCTGCGCTCACGACCGGCTCCGTCGAGCCTACGCCGGTGGGAGCCTCCGTCAAGCCTACGGCTCATCACGATGTCTCCTTGGGTTCGGGCAGGTACGGGACGGGGTAGTCGCCGCCCTTGCCGTACGCGCCTTCGGTGCCGCCCGCGTCGTGCGCGAGCTTCCGCAGGGCGCGCTCGCCCTGGACGATGCCGCTGGCGCCGTTGCGACCCTGCTCCTTGACGAGATCGAACAGCGCACGCGACTCCTGCACGTCCGCCGCCACGTGAGGCGGGAACGGCGGCGGCACCTTCCCCTTGCGGGCAAGGCCCATCGCAAACTTGATCTCCTTGATCGACGAAACGACGCCCTGCGTCTTCGG
>JBBQPW010000030.1:0-13738 GCA_038216845.1 Gaiellales bacterium
GAGGTCTACATCCAGCACGGCTCGAAGCAGCCCGTCTCGGTGGCGCCTGCGATGAAGTGGCGCAACCGGCCGTGGGTCGGGTTCCGCTGGCTGTTCTTCCGCTCAGGTCCGGGCGCGACGAACCATTTCGAGGGCGGTGGCTTCGTCCGCTCGAACGACGACGTCGCCTACCCGAACCTGATGTTCCACTTCCTGCCGATCGCGATTCGCTACGACGGTTCGCAGCCCGCGGGCGGCCATGGCTACCAGGTGCACGTCGGGCCGATGTACTCGGACGCGCGAGGCTCGGTGAAGATCACGTCGACCGACCCGCGGGTTCATCCGGCGCTGCGCTTCAACTACCTCTCGACCGATCAGGACCGGCGAGAGTGGGTGGAGGCGGTGCGCCTCGCGCGCTCGATCCTCGGCCAGCCCGCCTTCGACGCGTTCAGCGAGGGCGAGATCTCACCCGGACCGTCGGTCGGGACGGATGAGGAGGTCCTGGACTGGGTTGCGCGCGACGCCGAGACCGCGCTCCATCCGTCGTGCACCTGCGCGATGGGAGTGGGTGAAGGAGCGGTCGTCGACCCGCTGACGATGCGCGTCCGCGGCGTCGACGGCCTGCGTGTCGTCGACGCGTCCGTGTTCCCGTACGTGACGAACGGAAACATCTACGCGCCGGTGATGATGGTCGCCGAGAAAGCCGCAGACCTGATCCTGGGCAACACTCCGCTCTCAGCCGAGCCGGTCGAGTTCTACCGGCACGAGAAGTCTGCAGACGCCTCGGTCAGAACCTAGCGATCGTGGAACGCATCCCCGCCGAGGGAGTACTCGATTGGCTCGTGGCGCGCATCGAACCGGACCCTCCCGATCAGGAGTTTGATGCTTTCGTCGAGGAGATGACCTCTAGCCTGAAGAGCATCGGTCGTCTGAGTCAGCCAATTGTCGTCGCCAGCGCCGGTGGGCTCGACGGGGTCGGCTGGGATGACTCTCTGTGGATTCTCAATGCGATGCGGGAGACAGATGAGCTGCCGGCCGACATAACATGGGCTCACGCCGACCAGGTTCGAAGGAGGCGGGCGTGGCGACGCTGGCTCGCCGGCTCGGATCGACTACCTCGAGTTCTGGATGAGTACCTCGATTGGTTGGGACTCGAGGAGCCCGCTCGCGCTCGTATCGAGGAGCCTGTTGGAGGTTGGAAACGGGTCCCTTGGCGCGACCTCGGTCGGCGGCTCGACATTGAGGTCGACAGGTGCCAGGGATACCCGGCCGACACCTGGTTCAAGTACGAGAGCTGGCCGGTGAACATCGACGGTCCCGAGGAAGGATCACTCGATCGGGAGCAGTTCCTCCGGCTGGTAGATCATCTCGTTGCTGTTTCGCCGCGCGGTGGAGACGAACAATGCTTCGCGTATTACGGCTATCTCAGAGCGATCGAGACCGAAGAGGATGTCGTCTACCGCGGGCGGCTAGGAGATCTTCATACGTTTCTCGAGAGCGACGATGTCGACGGAACTCCGACCAACATCTGGCCCGCGGATAGGTCGTGGCTTGTCTACACCGACTATGACCTGTGGGGGACAAAGGTCAGTGGGTGCGCGTATCTGATCGAGCGACTCACAGCAGACAGCGAGCTCGAAACCGTCCGTTTGGCTGAGGGTCGCCACTGAAGCAATCTGCAGTCTCCGACCGCGACACCGTCGCTAATCGACACTCGCGGTTGGTCAGGCTGTCTACTTGCTGAATGGGTTCATGATCAGAGCTCCGGCGATCGTGGCCCCGGTGCTCATGTCCTCCGTGAGGATCTCGTCGCAGCCCCCGGCTCGCGCGGCAGCCACGATCAGCCCATCCCAGAACGAGACCCGTGCGTCGCGACTGACGGCAATCCCGTCGCGCACAAGCTGGGCGTTCGTCGGCACGACCGGAACCTCGGTCAGATCCTCCACGTACGCAGCTGCCGCGTCTTCGGAGAGCGGCTCGCGGAGTCGCCGAGTGGTCACAGCGTAGAACTCAGCGAGGACCTGAGCGCTGATGACGATGTCGTCGGCGCGATCGGCGAGGATCGCATGAGCCATCTCTCGCTTCTCGGGTTCTGCGGTGTCGACCGCGGTAGGCGAATGTTCGTGTCGACGGACGCTCTACGGGTCATACAGCTCGTCGCGCGTCCACATCCGTCCGGTGGCGCCACTCGACGCCATCGAGCCGGGCGACCGGACGAGGAAGGACGTCACCGCCGAGCGTGTCCGCGTCCCTCCCGCAAAGTGCTCGAGATACTCCCGGACTATCGCGTTGACCGACGTTCCGCTCTCGAGCGCCTTGATTCGCGCCCGCCGCAGGAGGTCGTCGTCGATATTCAGTGTGAGATTTGCCACGCGATCAGTGTGACGCGGGTTACGTGTAAATACCTACGATTTCGAAGCGACACTCAGCACGGCTTTGATGATGCCGTCGTAGCCGGTGCAGCGGCAGAGGTTGCCGCTCAGGGCGATCCGCACCTCGTCCTCGCTCGGGCTCGGGTTCTGGTCTAACAGCGCGGTTGCCGAGATCAGCATTCCCGGGGTGCAGAAGCCGCATTGGACACCGCCCTCCGCCAGGAACGCTGCCTGCAGCGGCGCTAATTTCTCGCCGGACGCTAACCCCTCGACGGTAGTGACCTCGCTGCCCTCGGCCTGGAGCGCGAAGTAGGAGCACGAGTTCACGGGCTTCCCGTCGAGCAGCATCATGCAGGCGCCGCACTCGGAGTCGTCGCATCCTTCCTTCGAGCCGGTCAGGCCGATGACGTCGCGCAGCGCAGCGAGCAGGTTCGTGCCGGGGTCGAGCTCGACGGGATAGGCATTCCCGTTGACCGTCAGCGTCGTCGCTACCTTCATGCTCGCGCCCTCGAAATGGCTCGCTCGATCGCGCGACCCGCGATTACGGCCGCCATCGCGCGCCGGTAGTCGGCAGAGCCGCGCACGTCGGAGATCGGAGACGCTGCGGCCGCGACTGCTGCGCCGGCCGTCTCGATCGCTGCCGGCCCCCCCTCGCTGCCGACGAGCGCCGTCTCGGCCTCGGGCACGCGACGGATCGTCGGCGCAAGCGCAGTCATCGCGATGCGCGCAGCCGTCACCGTGCCGTCGTCGTCGAGCGTGACCAGCGCACTCGCGCCGACGACGGCGATCTCCATCTGACGGCGGTACTCGAGCCGGAGGTATGCGCTGCCGCTCCGGTCAGCGGGTGCAGGCACGTCGACGGAGATCAGCAGCTCGCCCGGCTCGGCCACGGTCCCTCCGGGGCCGGTGAAGAGGTCGGCAACATCGATCGTCCGCTCGCCGTCAGCCGAGCGCAGCGTCACGGTCGCGCCGAGGCAGATCAACGGCCCGCCGGTCTCCATCGCCGGCGACGCGTTCATCAGGTTGCCGCCAACCGTTCCCTGCGCGCGTGTCGCGTGTGAGCCGACGATCGCGCACGCGTCCGCGAGAGCGGAGTAGTGCGCCTGGATTTCCTCGTTCTCGCAGATCGCCTCATGGCTCGCAAGAGCGCCGAGCCGGAGCCCGCCAACCGAAACCGTGACGCCGTGCAACTCCGCGACGCGGTGGATCGCGACGATGCTCGCTGGCAGCGTCGACTTCCCAGATCGTGCGCCGACCACGAGGTCGGTTCCGCCCGCAACCGGCCGCGCGCCGCCGGCCAACGCCGCGAGCGCATCGTCGACCGAGCCTGCGGTCGAGAACGAGGTGACGCTCACGCGTTGCCTTTGTGACGATCCGTCACAAGCGGGTTCACGACGCCGCGTCCCAGACGCGCTCCGGCGTCATCGGCAATGCACGCACCCGCGCTCCGATCACCTTCGCCACGGCGTTCGCGATCGCACCGGCGGTCGGGACGCACGGCGGCTCGCCGACTCCCTTGGAGCCTTTCGGCCCGGCGTTCGGCGTGTCGGTCTCGATCCACGCGACGTCGATCTGCGGCGCATCGGACGCGGTCACGAGCTTGTAGTCGGTGAGATGCGCGTTGCGGTGGCGGCCTTCCTCGTCGAGTTGCGTGCCTTCTGAAAGCGCCTGCCCGATCCCCATCACGACGCCGCCGTAGACCTGTCCGTCGGCGCCGATTCGGTTCAGGATCCGACCGCAGTCGTGCGCGGCTGCAACCTGGAGCACGCGAACCACCCCGGTCGCGCGATCGACCCGCACGCGCACCGCGTGCGCGATCAGCTGCGGCGCGTGGAACGACTCCAGTCCGACGCGGCCGACGCACCCCTCGGCAGGCGCCTCCGGGCTGTCCGGAATCTCACCGGCGCCCTTGCCGTGGAACGTCCCGCTGCCGGCGAGGTCGGCGATCGTCACCAGCTTCTCCGGGGAGCCCTTCACGCGCACCGACCCGCCGACGAGCTCGAGATCCTCCCGCGCTACCTCCAGCTTGTCCGAGGCTACGTCGAGCAGCTGGTCGCGCAGGTCGACGGCCGCCGCAATGACGGCGCGTCCGCTGTTGAAGGTCGTCTGCGAACCGCATGAGCCCATGTCCGACGGCGCAGCGTCCGTGTCTTGATAGAGCAGCGAGAAGTCTTCGGGCCGCATCCCGAGCTCCTCGGCGACGTACTTGGGCATCGCCATCACCGCGCCGGTGCCGTTCTCCTGCGCGCCCGTGATGATCGTGCCGCTGCCGTCGCCGTTCAGCTTCACGTAGGCGCCGGAGTTCGCGGTGAAGCACGGCCACCAGCCGCAGGCGACGCCGATCGCCTCGTCCTCGGGCAGCTCGCGCCCGTAGTCGATCAGCGCGACGGCCTTTTCGAGCGTCTCCTTCATCGCGATCCGCTCGAGCACCTGTCCGGTCGCCGTCACCGACCCCTCCTCGACGAGCGTGCGGCGGCGGAGATCGACCGGATCGATCCCGAGCGCTTCCGCAAGCTCGTCCATGTGCTGCTCGAGCGCCCAGCACACCTGCGGCGCGGTCGGGGCGCGTATCGACGAGGACGGCTGGTTCGTTGAGTAGTTGAGCGAGGACTCGATGTTCGCCGTCTCGATCTTGTACGGGCCGAGTGCGTGCATCGCGGCCATCTGCGCGAAGAACCCGCCTTCACCGCAGTAGGCTCCCTTGTCGAGCACGAGCCGGCCGCGACGTGCGAGCAGTGTTCCGTCGGCACGGGCGCCGGTCTCGAGCTCGATCACGATTCCCTCTCGGCGGTGGCCGACGGCGAAGAACTCCTCGCGGCGCGAGAACACGAGCTTCACCGGACGGCCGGCGGCCTTGGCGAGCGCCGCGACGTGGCCCTCGAAATGGAAGTCGCACTTCGCACCGAAGCCGCCGCCGAGCAGCGGGACGACGACGCGCACTTGCGATTCCGGGATCTGCAGCGTGTGCGCGATGCCGCCTCGGGCCGCGTACGGCACCTGCGTCGACGTCCACACCGTCACCTTGTCGCCCTGCCATTGCGCGATCACCGCGCGCGGCTCGATCGGCACACCCTGCACCGGGTCGGTCACGAATCGGCTCTTGACGACGACGTCCGCGGCGGCCATCGCGGCGTCGACATCGCCCTTGACGATCGTCGAGTAGCCGAGCCGGTTGCCCTGGCGGAGCAGTGCGTCGTCGGCCTCGTAGGACTCCCAGTCGGGATGGACGAGCGCGGAGTCGTCGCCCTCGGCCGCCTCGTAGTCTGTGATCGCGGGCAACGGCTCATAGTCGACCTCGATCAGCGCAGCGGCTTGCTCGGCGATCTCGCCCGTTGTCGCCGCGACGCCCGCGACGATGTCGCCCTCGAAGCGCACCATCTCCTTCGCGAACAGCCGGCGATCCTTGACCATGCCGCCGTACCGGACGTCCGGGACATCTTCATGTGTCAACACGGCGAGCACGCCTGGAAGCGCACGCGCCTTCGTCGTGTCGATGCGCAGGATGCGCGCATGGGTGTGGTCGGCGTAGCGGAACTTTGCGACGAGCTGGCCGGTGAGGTTGAGGTCGGCCGTGTAGCGGCCGGCGCCGGTGACTTTCTCCTTGCCGTCCGGGCGGACGAACTGTGTTGCGCGTGGCTCTTCGACTGCGGTCATGCCGCAATCCAATCAGATCGCTAACGATGCGCTCACAGAGGCCGGTTACCGTCGCCGTGTGAGTACGTGCCGGAAGCTCGCCGCGGTCGCCGTTCTGGTGCTCGCCACTCTCGCGTCGACGGCTGCCGCCTCGGCGAGATCGTCGTACAGCGACTCGTTCTCCGGCAGCGAGATCGTGCCTGTCAGTTCTGTCCGTGGAACGTTCGTTGGGGTGGCGAAAGGCGATTTGCCCGCGGTCTGGCGGGCTCAGATCGTGCACCGGCCGCTCTCGACCGGGACGACGGTCGCCGTCACCGGTGGGACGTTCTCGGTCGTCGGCGGGCTGGACAAGCACGTCAGCGGACCGGTCACGGGCGGGAGCGTTACGGTCGTCAACCGGGGCGCCAACTGCACGAGCCAGACCTACCGGGTGAGCGTGACGTTCGCGGCCGGTTCGTTCGACGGGACGTTGACGCACCATCGCCGCTCGGTCCTCGGCCGTTGCGTCGTCTACGCGGCGACGATCATCGGCCGCGGCGTCTTCGCCGCGTAGCTCTGCCCAGTTGGGGGAGTAGCATCTCCTCGAGCCGATGAGTCAGCTTGCCGAGATCCTGGCGGGGAAGCAGGGCGACGTGCTTCAGATCGACGCCGTCGCATCCGTCTTCGATGCCGTGAAGACGATGGTGGAGGCCAACGTCGGGTCGCTGCTCGTCACGGACGGCGGGGAGATCATCGGAATCGTCACCGAGCGCGACTACCTTCGCCGCGCCGCCCTCGAAGGTCGGCCGGACAGGGAGACGGCGGTGAGCGGGATCATGTCGTCGCCGGTGATCTGCGTCACGTCCGAGACGGACATCGAGGAGTGCATGGCGTTGATGACCGACCGCCGGATCCGCCATGTGCCGGTCGTCGACAACGGTGTGCTCGTCGGGATGATCTCGATCGGCGATCTGGTGAAGTTCCAGTCCACGCAGCAGAGCTTCAAGATCAAGTACCTGACGGATTACATCACGGCGCGGTAGCCCGGCTTTAGCCCGGTGCCAGGTCTTGCGTTGCTACATCCCGCTAGGCGTGTCGCTGCTCGTGGGCGCGGAGGCGGTGGCTGATAGTGGCGTAGTGGCAGCCGAGGTGCTCGGCGATGTCACGGAGTGTGTAGTCGTGCTGGTGGTAGGCGGCGGCGATCGCCTCTGGCTGGGGGTGACGCTGGAAGATCTGCTTGAGCGCGGGCCTGACGGGATGGGTGTGCTGGCGGGGGATCTCGGGACACGGCTCGAGTCCGCGCGTCACAGCGGAGACAAACTCCTCGCTCCCCAGCACTACGCCCGTGTGCGTGGGCGGGTCGGCGGTCTGGTCGATCAAGTCTAGGTACCGCTGCCGGCCCCGGGACAGGTCGCGCTCGTCGAAGTGCCGAAGCAGCGCGTCGAGTGCGAGCAGACCGGGTGGCTGCTGGCCGAGCGTTGCGCGGTGGCTACTCCAGCGCCACTGCTCGGGGCTCGCGACGATGTGAGCGCGTACGGGGTTGCTCACGATGTAACTCACGGTTGCGAGGAGGTGTTCGTCCTCCTGGACAAGGACGGCGTGGTAGCAGGCCTGGAAGAGGTGGCCGACACGGCGGTAACGGCGGTTGAAGCGTTTCGCGTAGACGCCGTTGAGGTGGGACATCCCACGGGCAAGATTCGGGCGCGGGGTTCGCACGAGCAGGTGATAGTGATTGCCCATCAGGCAGTAGCAGAGGATCAGCCAGCCGAAGCGCGAACGAGTCTCGTCGAGGGTGGCGAGAAACGTTTGCCAGTCGGCATCGTCTCGGTAGATCGGCTTGCGCTCGTTACCGCGGGCGGTGATGTGGTACACGCCGTCGGCCAGTTCGATGCGAAGCGGACGCGCCATTCCGCGAAAGGTATGAGATGGTTTCGGCGAATCCTGCCGTTGTGGAGCGATCGGCACAATCTCGGCGCGAATGTCGCTGTGCAAGACCTGGCACCGATTGGCACTGATTACAGAGGCTCACCAGGAACAGCAGCGAGCCCGCGAGCACGACGGGGATGGACCACGGTCGCCTCATCCGCGGAACCTACTCGGCGCCGAGGGCGCCGTCGAGCTAGTCGCCGAGCTCTGTCCGCCTCGTCGTCACGAACTCGGCCAGCTCGTCGCGGATCGCCGGGTCGAGCGTCGGCTCCTCGTACTCCTCGAGCGTCTTCCGCCAGATCTCGCCCGCCCGCGTCGCCGTGTCGCGCGCGCCGAGCCGGTTCCAGCGCTCGAAGTTCTCCGTCGAGGAGAGCAGCGGCCGGTAGAAGCAGTCACGGAAGCGTTCCAGCGTGTGTGTCGCGCCGAGGAAATGGCCGCCGTGGCCGACCTCCTCGTGGGCCGAGAAGGCGATCGTCTCGTCGGTCACCTCGAGCGGCTGGAACTCGCTCTGCAGCATGCGGAGGATCTCGACGTCGACAATGAACTTCTCGAAGCAGGACACGAGCCCCGACTCGAGCCAGCCGGCCGAGTGCATGACGAAGTTCGCGCCGGCGAGGAACGTCGGCAGCATCGTCATCATCGCCTCGTACGCCGCCTGCGCGTCCACCGTCTGGCTCGCGGTAAGCCCGCCGCCGCTGCGCCACGGCAGGCCGAAATGCCGCGCGATCTGGCCGGTACAGAGGAGGCCGATCGCCGACTCCGGCGTGCCGAAGCTCGGCGAGCCCGACTGCATGTCGGTGTTCGAGAGGAACGAGCCGAACACAACCGGACAACCGGGTCGAACAAGTTGTGACAGGGCGATCCCCGCAAGCGCCTCGGCGATCTGCTGGGTCAACGCGGCCGGGATCGAGACCGGCGACATCGCGCCCATCAGGATGAACGGCGTGATCACGACCGCCTGGTTCGCGCGGTTGTACTCGAGCTGCGCGGCCAGCATCCGGTCGTCGTAGCGAAGCGGCGAGTTGACGTTGATCAGCGAGATCGACGCCGGCGTCTTCTCGATCGCGGCGCGCCCGCCGAAGAGGATCTCCGACATGCGGATCGTGTCCGCCGCATTCGGACCCGAGGTGACCGAGCCCATGTACGGCTTGTCCGACAGCGTCTGGAGCGCAAAGACCATGTCCAGGTGGCGTGAGTCGAGCGGCCGGTCGTTCGGCTCGCAGATCGTGCCGCCGGGCGAGTCGAGCTGATCGAACGACTGCGACAGCCGGACGAGGTTCTCGAAGTCGTCCATCGAGGCCTCGCGGCGCTCATCACCCTTGCGGACAAACGGGCAGCCGTAGACCGACGCGAACGCCATGTGCTCGCCGCCGACGTGGATGTTCCGCTCCGGATTGCGCGCCTGCAGGTCGAACTCGCGCGGCGCCTTCGCGATCTGCTCCAGCACGAAGTCCGGGTCGAGCTTCACCGCCTGACCCTCGATCGTCTGCCCCGCCTCGCGGAAGTACTCGAGCGCTTCGGGGAGGATGAACTCGATCCCGAGCTCGCTGACGATGCGCCGCCAGCCGCGGTCGAGCGCCGCCATTGCGTCCTCGGAGAGGATCTCGTACCGCGGCAGCTTGTTGACGATCATGCGACCTCCTCGAACTGTGGGGCTGGGACGCTGGCTGGGGCGTTGACGAGTTGCTCGAGCTGTCGTTCGAGCCCGCTGTCGCCGACCTCGTGGATCTCGAGTGGAAGACCGAGCGCGTCGGCGGCGCGCTCGGCGGCGGCCCGGAGCTTCGGGGTCGGTTTCTGCGCGAGCCACAGCACGCGGGTGTAGTTGCTGAAGTACGCGTCGCGCAGATCGGGATGTCGATCGAGGCCGAGCGAGCGGAGGACTGTGCGGTCAAAGCTCCGCACAAGGAAGTCGGTGAGGAAATAGGTGCCGGGCTCGGCCGCGAGCGCCTCCTTCACCTCGTCGCGTGCGAAGACGTCGTAGCAGTGGTCGCCGGCGAGCCGGCTCACGCCACGTCGCCGGACGACTTCGTCGAGCGCGCCGTAGGTGCCGCAATCGGCATAAGCGACCGCGAGCCGGTCGTAGCTCCCTTCCAGGCGGTCGAGCTCGCGCTCGACCGCGCCGGCGATCTTCTCGGGTCGGTTGTGGAGCGGCGGTGGGAGCGGATGGACGTCGATCTCCCAGCCGCGGCGTCGCGCGATCTCGTTCAGATGGAGCGTCAAGACGCCGCACGCGATAACGCCGATACGGGGCAGCCGACCTTGTGACGAATCGTCACAAGGTTTCGGGTCGGCCGGCGCGTTGCGATGCGTCACGCGGGGAAGGCCAGCTGGTCGATGAACAGGTCGTTGAAGTCGTTGCGGCCGGAGAGCTCGACGTACTCGACCTCTTCGAGGATCGCGGTCGCCGCATGCCGCTCGTTCACGGAGAGCGCGGCGATCTTCGCGCCCTCGCCGGCCACGTTTCCGGCCGAGACGATCCGCGTCAGCGCCATCTTCGGCACGAGGCCGATCTTCACGGCGTTCCTCGCGGAGAGATACGAGCCGAAGCTCCCGGCGAGCAGCACCTGCGCGACATCCCGCACCTCGACGCCGAGCTCCCGCATCAGGATCTGCCAGCCGGTCGCGATCGACGCCTTCGCGAACTGCAGCTCGCGCACGTCGCGCTGCGAGAGGAAGATCGACTCCGCCGGGTTGTCTCCCCGCCAGGAGAGCACGAAGACGCGCTCTTCCTTGTCGATCTTCGCGAAGCGCGAGGCGAGTGCCGGGCTGATGGCTGCGGCCGTCTCCTCGTCGGTGAAGCGTCCGGACGCATCGAGCAGACCGGCGCCCACCAGTTCCGCGACTGCGTCGACCAGGCCCGAGCCGCACATGCCGACCGGTTCGACGTCGCCGATCACCTGCAGGGTCACTTCGTCGTCGGCGATCGTCACGCCTTCGATCGCGCCTTCGGCCGCGCGCATGCCGCAGCGGATCGACGCCGCCTCGAACGCCGGGCCCGCCGGCGCAGCCGTAGCGACGACGCGCTCCCGAGAGCCGAGCACGATCTCGCTGTTCGTGCCGACGTCGATGAACAAGCGGACGCGCCGGTCGAGCGTGATGCCGGTCGCGAGCAGCCCCGCGACGATGTCACCGCCTACGTAGGCGCCGAGCGCCGGGAACGTGATGGCAGGTGCGCGTGGGTGGACGTCGACGCCGAAGTCAGTTGCGCGCGCCGGCGGCAGCTTCCGCGCGTTCATGATGAAAGGGGCCATCGAGAGAGGCTCGGGGTCGATGCCCAGCGCGATCTGCACCATCGTCATGTTCCCGGCGACCACGATCTCGTAGACCTCCTCGCGTGCCACGCCGCCCTGCTCGCACACCTCGCCTGCCAGCTCGTCCAGCGTTTCGTGGGCTCTGGTGGCGAGAGTCTCGAGCGCCGTTGGGTCGAGCATCGTTGCGGAGATGCGCGAAATCACGTCGGCGCCGAACGGCTGCTGCTTGTTCAGCATCGAGCGCACGGCGAGCGGGACGCCGGTCGCGACATCGAGCAGGTTCGCGACCACTGTCGTCGTGCCGAGGTCGAACGCGAGCGCGTAGCGCCGCTGGGTTGTGTCCCCGGGCTCGACGTCGATCAGCTCCTCGTCGCAGATCACGGCGGTGACCTTGAAGTCGGCCTCGCGCAGCGTTCCCCCGAGCGTGCGGGCCACTGCGAGTGGGACGTGCAGCTCGAGATCGTCCATCGCGGCCAGGACGCGCTCGATGTCCGACGCCTGATCCTCGAGTGACGGCTCCTCCAGCTCGAGGTAGCGCTTCTGGATCGCGGGGCGGAGGATCACGTGCCGCCCGACACCGACGAGCGCCGCCTTCGGACGCGTCTGGAGCGGCGGGACGTGGATGACGAGATCCTCCTGCGCCTCGGCGCGGCACGCCAGACGCCAGCCGTCCTTCAGCTCCTCGCCGGAAAACGCGCGCGGGTCGACCGATCCAACCGGGACCGACCCGGAGATCACGCGCACCTTGCACTTCTTGCAGGTGCCGTGACCGCCGCACGTCGAGTCGATCGCGATCGCGTTCCAGCTCGCCGCATCGAACAGCGTTGTCCCGGCGGGAACCCGTGTCTCGGTGTCCTTCGCAGCTTCGGCGACGCCCTCGACGAACCGCAGCCGGACGCGACTCGGCCCGGAGTGTTCGGTTGCGTCGTTCTCGGATGCGGCGGCACTGCTCACGACGCCTCTGCGGCCGCCTTCTGCTCGCGCCACCGGCTGATCCAGGCTCCGCCGTACTCGTCGTTGCCGAGCAGCAGATCGCCGGCTCGTACGGCTTCGACGCACTGGGGAGTTCGTGCATCCATGATCGCGCTCGTCAGCCCGTGGCTCTGCGCGATCGCGAGGAACGTCGCACCCAGCGCGTGGCGGCTCGGCATCGCGAACGATGTGTTCGACGCGCCGCACGTCGTGTTGACGCCGAGCTCCTCCTGCAGCAGGTGCAGCGTGGCGATGAACGAGGTGACCGCGCGCGGCTCTGCGCCGATCGGCATTGCCAGCGGATCGATGACGATGTCCTCCGGTGGAATGCCGAAGTCGCCAGCGGCCGACACGATCTTCCGCGCGATCGCGACGCGCTCCTTGGGATCCATCCTGATCTCGTCGTCGTTCGCCAGGCCGATCACCGCGGCGCCGTACCGGGCGACGATCGGCAGGATCGCCTCCAGCCGCTCGTCCTCTCCGGTCACGGAGTTGACGAGCGCCTTGCCCGCGTACGCGGCGAGCCCGGCCTCGAGCGCTTCGATGATCGAGGAATCGATGCAAAGAGGCAGGTCGGTGAGACTCTGGACGAGCGGGACGGCCTGCCCCATCAGGCCGACCTCGTCGGCCAGCGGGTCTCCCACGTTGACGTCGAGGACGTTGGCGCTCGCTACCTGCTCGGCGACGTCGATCTCGATCTGCGAGAGGTCGCCCTGCTGGAGCTGGGCCTGGAAGGCCTTGCGGCCGGTCGGGTTGATGCGTTCGCCGATGATGCAGAACGGCCGGCCGGAGCCGACGACGAGTTCGTTAGACCGCGATCGTAGGACGGTGTCCACTCGTTTCCCTTTCGCTACGTGGAGGAATGCCGAGGCGAGTGCAGAGCTTGGCAATGCCGGCGTCCTTGCGGAAGCTGATGAAGTGGAGGCCGGCGACTCCCGGGAGGGCTAGCGCGTGCCGGGCGAGGTCGTACGCGATATCGAAGCACGCCTCGAGCTCGTATTCCGAGGCCTCGACGCGCGCGATCAGCTCGGGCGGCACCGAGATGCCGGCCACCTTGTCGTCGATGAAGCGGAGTGCGGAGGCCGTCCGGACGATGCAGATCGACGGGATCAGCGCGAGGCGCTGCGACAGCCCGGCCGCTGCGGCTTCGGTCATGAACCGCTCGAGATGGTCGCGCTCGAAGCAGAGCTGCAGCTGCATGAACTGCGCTCCTGCGGCGGCTTTCTTGAGCGAGCGCTCAACGCGGTACTCGAACGGCGGTGCGCCGGGGTTCTCGACGGCCCCGAGGAAGAGGTGCGGTGCGGGGTCGATCGCGCGGCCGGAGAGATAGCGGCCGTCGCGGATCGCGCGCGCCGTCGCGAGCAGCTGCGGGCTGTCGAGGTCGAAGACGCGCCGCGACTCGGGTTCGTCGCCCGCGGTGACGTCGTCGCCGGTCAGGCAGCAGATGTTCTCGATCCCGTGCAGCGCCGCGCCTACGATTTCAGCCTCCAGAGCAAGGCGATTCCGGTCGCGGCAGACAAGCTGCATGATCGGCTCCATCCCGAGCTTCTGCAGCGCGATCGAGACGGCAAGCGGTGAGGCATGAGCGTGGGCGGCGGTGTTGTCGGTCGCGTTCGCGGCATCGAG